>JADGAL010000061.1:1829-13749 GCA_015232025.1 Alphaproteobacteria bacterium | reverse complement strand
AAGCCGGACCCATGTGAAGCGCTGGACCTTGCCGGCTGGCGTGACGTGCTCGTGGGCCAGGCTTTCGGCCAGGGTGAAATGGGGGGCGAATTCGGCGGCCAGTTCATCGGCCGACCAGCGCCGCACCGGCAAGCCGCTGCATCGCTCGGGGCCGTCGGGGGCGAAGGTGGCCAGGATCACCTGACCGCCCGGCCGCAGGGCGGCGGCCAGCGTGGCGCGATAGGCGCGGCGCTGGTCCTCCTCGGTCAGAAAGTGGAAGACGGCGCGGTCGTGCCACAGGTCGAACGCGGCGGACGGCCGCCATGCGCCGACATCGGCGGCCACCCAGGTCACCGCCTCGGCACGCCCGCCCAGACGGACTCGCGCGCGATCGAGCGCCGCCGGGGCGATGTCGAGCACCGTCAGGTCGCGATACCCTTGATCGAGCAGCGCGTCGACCAGAGTCGAGGCGCCACCCCCGACATCGACGATGCGCGCCTCGGGGCCGAGGCCGCTTCGCGCGAGAAGGTCCAGCGAGACGGCGGGGCGCGGCTGGAACCAGCTCACCTCGGTCTCGGCCTTGCCGGTATAAACATCCTGCCAATGGGCGCCACGATCGGTCATGGCCCCATGATGGCCTCGATTCGCGTCCGGCGCAATCGGGCGACGGCCCCGCGGGGACTCATCCCCCCTTTTCCAACGGCCCGTGAAGCGCCATTGTGAATTTCCATACCCGCCCGATTTCGAGAGGGGCTCGCCATGACCATGTCCGAAGACGAATTCGCCCGCCTGCGCGAGGAGAACGAAACGCTGCGCCAGGAGGTCGAGGACCTGCGCTACGAACTCGACGTCGAGGCCTGCCACGTCGCCGGCCTGACCGCCCAGATCAAGGCGCTGATCGCCGAAAGCGACGCCTGCCCCTCGAAGCACACGCACCCCCTGGTGCGGCGCGCCGAATACATCCACAGCCGCACCGGCGAGACGGTCGTCAAGACGGGCGCCTTCCCGCTCTACCGCGAGGCCTTCGACGCCGAGGCGGCCGAGCTTGGCATTCCCAATCCCGAGAAAATCCGCGGCTGATGGACGCCGCCGCCACCTTGGCCCTGCCCGGCATCCTGGCCGCGGTGCTGCTGGGCGCGATGAGCCCCGGCCCCAGCTTCCTGCTGGTCGCCCGAATCGCCATCGCCGGCTCGCGCCGCGACGGGCTGGCGGCCGCGCTGGGCATGGGTCTGGGGGCGGTGTTGTTCGGAGCCCTCGCCCTGTTCGGCCTGCACGCCATCCTGGCCCAGGTGGCGTGGCTGCGCCGGTCGCTGGAGGTGCTGGGCGGGCTTTATCTGCTGTGGCTGGCGGTGACGCTGTGGCGCGGCGCCGGCCACCCGGCCACCATGACTGCGCCGGCTGGCGGCCATTCGGCGGGCCTCGTTCGCTCGTTCGCCCTGGGTTTGGCGACCCAGATCAGCAACCCGAAGACCGCCGTGGTCTATGGCGGCATTTTCGCCGCCCTGCTGCCGGCCGATCCGCCCGTCTGGCTGCTGACCAGCCTGCCCCCCGCCATCCTGCTGATCGAGGCCGGCTGGTACGCCGTGGTGGCGGTGGCCTTCTCCAGCGGCCGTCCGCGCGCCGCCTATCTGAGTTCAAAAGGCTGGCTCGACCGCGCCGCCGGCTCGGTGATGGGCGCCCTGGGACTGCGCCTGATCGTTCAATGATCGGTCAATCGACCTTTGTCGAGGCGAACGAGCGCTCGATGAGGTCTTCGACTTGGACGCCGATCCGCTCCTTGTAGGCGCGCCACCAGACTTGGATCGCGTCGGCCGTTTCCTGGATGCCGCTCCAGTCGCGGCGCAGCACCTCGGGGAGGTGGTCCCAGCTCGGGAATTGGGGAAAGGGCGGATCGCCCAATTCCCGAAAGAAGCGCGGCGCGTGCGGCAGCAGCGGAACGCAGCCCATCTCCAGGCAGTCGTAAAGCCGTATGCTCTCGTCCGGCACGTTGCCCGACGGCAGCAGCGCGAACCGGCTGTCGCCCAGCAGCGCCGCGTATTGGGACGGGCCATAACCCCGGCCGAAGCCCGCCGTCTTGTGGATCGAGCACGGCAATTGGTGCCGCTCGATCACCTCGACCATGCGCAGGCGGGCCGGCGATCGGTCGATCCCACCGGCGAACAGGGCGGCGATCCCGCGCAGCGCCATCGGCGGCAGATGGGCGGGATTGGCGCCACCCACCCCGTTGCGCCAGCCGGTCGGAACCCAAACCGCGCGTTCGGGCGTCGGCGCGCGCAGGTAGTTCCGGATGATCCAATCGGCGTGATCGTAGACCGAGAGATCGTGTTGGCCGTACTCGTCCCCCATGTGGTAGAGGCCGAGATTGCGGTGTCCGCGTCGTCTCGCCTCCTCGAACCAGGACCGGGCCTCCTGGGTGTTGAAGACCGGCACCAGGCAATCATCCAGGAAGGGGCGGTGCGCGTCGTCTTCATGGACGAGAATTCGCAACGGCCGGTCGAGCCGCGCCAGCAACACGCCGTAAAGCCACTCCGACTGGGAGATTTCGAGGACGGTACGCCGCCACAGGATGGTGAGTGGCCGCTTGCCGCCGCTCGGCGCGGCCGGGGTAACCGCCTCGGGGCCCGAGCGTTCGACGTGACGGGCGGCGTCCTTCAAGAAGAAGTCCAGCAGGCGGAGCGCTTCCGGAGAGGTCGGCTCCCGGCTCACGGCGGCGGCGGCCTCGGCGATCGCTCCGTCCCGATCACCGGTGAAGGCGAGTTGACGCGCCAGTTCGAGCCGGCCGGGGCCGTCTTGTGGATCGCGGCTCAACACCTCGCGCCACGCCGCCACGGCGTCGCCGTGTCGGTCGAGCATGCCCAGCGTCTCGGCCAAGGCGATCCGGTAGGCAAGCCGCTCGGGCGCGCCCGCCACCAGCCGCTCCAACAGCGGCAGGGCCTCGGCCTCGCGATGGGCCGTTCGCAGAAGGAGCGCCAAGCGGGCGAGCGCGAGGGGATGGTCCGGCTCGGCTTCGAGAACCTGCCGCCACAGGGTCTCGGCCTCGCCATGAAGCCCGGCCTCCTGATGGGAATCGGCCAGAAGCACCAGTTTCCGCATGACTCAGTGCCAGACTTTCTTGAGAAACCGCGTCATCCAGTCCTCGCCGTGAAGGTCCCCCGATGGCTGTGGGGGCGGGCGCACCACCGAGCGGCGCGCCTGACGCAGGGCGCGGGCCTCGGCACAGTCGGCGAGACCACGCCGATCGAGTTCGGCGATCAGCCGATCCGTCACCGTCATGAAGCTGCGCTTGAACCGGCCGCCGCCACTTTCAGCCATCGCGGCAGTATACGGCCGATCACGGCACCGAGCCACGCCCGGCTTCATCGGCGATCACCTGGGCGGCCAGGGCGATCTCCCATAGGGCGACATGCGGGCGCAGGGCGTCGCGCAGGGCGGCGAAATCGGCGGGCGCGCCGGGCGTCAGCGGCTGGACCCCCGGATCGGCCAACGGCGCTCGCGACGGCAGCAGTCGCCCGCGGATCATGCTATCGGCGTAATGCGGGTTGGCTTGGCGCATCAGCGCGACGACTTCGTGGATGGTGTGGCCGCCATGGGTCAGGAACCACCAGATGTCGAACAGATCGCGGGTCGCGGTTCGCTTGACCAGCAGCCGGCTCTTGGCCTCGAAAATGGCGTCTTGATCGGCCACGCCGAGAACGCCATGGCGGCGCGACGAGGCCGTCGGGGCCGCGTCGGTCGTGAAAAAGGTCACCTTCACGCCGTCGACCATCCAGTCCTGTTGATGGTCGTCGATGTCCAAGCCCTCGGCGTCCCAATCCAGCCGAACCGTCTCGTTGGTCGCCAGCAGCGTCTTGCGGCCCGCCGCGTCGAGGGCTTCGATCACCGAGTCGATGGCGGCGCGCGGCAGGCGGGCGCCGGGCCACAGCAGGTCGATATCCTCGCTTTGGCGATGACCGACCCGCAGGGCCAGCGCGGTGCCGCCGACCAGCCGAAAGCCCTCCAGGGCCGGCAGGCGCGACACTTGGTCCAGCACGGAACGGGTGTTCTCGGGAAGGGCGTCAACCCGCCAGTCGGCGATAGGCAAGGACTCCCCCCTTCTCGATGTTGGTCAGAATCTCGGTGGTGACCTCGGCCAGGGCGGGGCGGATTTCGCCCGTCCCGATCATCTCGGCGAGCAGGCGGCGCAGGCGCGACAGCCCGAAGGCGTGCGCCAGCCGGGCGAGATCGGCGATCGTCGGACTGGCCAAGGTGGCGGCGATCAGCACGTCGTCGGGCACCCCGGCCGGTTTGCTCCAGGTGCGGTTCACGTCGAGTCGCGGCTGTTCGCGCGGCAACAGCCGCCACAGCCCGCCGCCCACCCGCTCGACCAAGCCGTCCGCCTCCAGCCGGCGCAACGCCCTGCCGATCTGGTCGTAACCGCCCAGACGGGCCAGATCGTGGCGCCGGAACACCGGCTTGCCAGTGGTCCGCACATGCCGGAAAAGCCGCTGCGCGATGGTCCCGTTCCTCATCGCCGCAGTGTACGACAACCAGGACGGAACCACAAACGTTCGCAAACGGTTACGCCTGTCCGAGCGGCCGGCGGCCTCGCCCTGGTGATGGAGGCCCGCGCCCAGTTGCGACCGTCGATCTCGGGAGACCCCGACCCTACGCCGCCGCGTGGACCTGGCAGTTCTTGGCGCAGACCCGCGAGCAGGCGCCGCAGCCGATGCAGTCGTCGCCCTTGGCGACCATCATCACCTTGCGCTCGATTTCGTCCTCGTCCTCCATGTCGGTGACGAAGGCGCCGTCCTCGTCGACGCCGACCAGGGTCAGGACGCCGTGGCCGCAGACCTTGTAGCAGCGGCCGCAGCCGATGCAGGTCTCGACGTCGATGGACTCGATGTAGACCGGCGTCCAGGGATTGCCGCCGCGGTTCCGGGCCTGATGGGACATCGTTCGTTTCTCCTCAAAGATCGTGGGTCAGGCGCGCGCCGCCTCGGGGAAGCGTTCCAGCAGTTCGACCGCCTCGGCGACCAGCTTCTCGCCGGCCTCGTTCAGCTTGGCGTGATCGACGAAGCCGAAGCGATGGACGTCGCGCAGGTGTTTCGAGACCGCGACCAGCCGGCCGACGGTCAGCACCACGCGGCCGAAGCCCTCGTGGTGCATCTTCATGATCGGCTGGGCGACCAGGCCCGAGCGCCGCTCGATGGTCAGGGCGACCGCGTTGTAGAACATCTCGACCCGCCAGATCGTGTCGGGGTCGGGATTGGCCATCATCGGCAGGGCCTTGCGGGCCTCCTTGTCGACGATGTAGGGCGAGATCACCTCGGCGTCGGTCTTCTTGCCCCAGGCGCCGAAGGTGTCGTGGGCGCGGACCTGGTTGACCAGTTCCTTGACGAAGGGCTGGGCCATCGCGTCGTCGCTCATTCAGCGGTCCTCCTCTTCGAGAAAGTCCATCGCGCCGGTTTGGGCGTCGGCGGCCAGGATCTTGCGCATCCAGGGAGGCGGATTGCCGTTCAGCATGGTCTGGATGCGGGCCAGCACGTCGGGGATCGGCTCGGGCGCCGGCACCTTGATCGGGTGGATGCGGCTGTTGACGACGCGCGCGGCGGCGGGGCCGCCGATCGCCGCGACGAACAGCAGGGCGCAGCCCTTCAGGGCCTCGATCTTGGCGCCCAGATGGTCGTTCTCGCCGTCGTGTTGGCCGCTCTCGTCGGTCTTGGAGTCGAACTGCACCGCCTCGAGGAAGTGGTGCCCGGCCGGCGACACCTCGTAGATGGCCATGGTGCGGGCGCCGCCGAAATGGGCGTCGACCGTCTTCATGTCGTGGGTGGCGAACGCAACTTTCATGTGACCTCCTCGCCAGCCGTCGCCGGCCGCACCGTCAATGAGCCTGAGCCGCCGCATGGCTCCCCTCCCCCGCCGCATCGAGCAGCAGGTTGGCGATCTCGAAGACGAGATCCCGCGTGCCGCGATAGCCGACCGAGACGCGATGCGCCGCCCCGACCCGGTCGAACATCGGAAAACCAGCCCGGAACAACGGGATGCCCAGGCGCGAGGCCATCTGGCGGCCATGCGAATGGGTCACCACCAGCTCGCAGCGGGTGGCCATCGCCGCCTGCTCCAAATCGTCGAGATCGCCGACCACCACCCGCGCCGCCGGCACCCGCGCCAGCACCGGCGAGGTGGTCGAGGTCACCGCCGCCGCCACCTCGGCCCCCATCTCGGCCAGGAACGAGGTCATCGCGAACAGCAGGTCGGGCTCGGCGGCCACCGCGACGCGGCGCCGCCCAAACTGGAAATGCCCGTCCAGCATGGCGTCTTGAAGCTGGCTGCGCTGGCGGCGCAGAACGGCCGGCACCGGGCGGCCGGAAATCTCGGCCAGCGCGGCGATGAAGGCGTCGACCGCGCCCAGCCCGGTCAGGCGGTCGAACATGCGGGCCGGCACGCCGCGCGTCGTCTCCAGAAGCTCGGCCGCCGGGCGCATCTGCTCGCCAAGCGCCAGGGTGGCGCAGGCGCGGTTCATGCGGGCGATGTCGGCCAGGCCGGTTCCGCCCTGGGTGTGGCCGGCCCAATCGGCGGGCACATGGCCGTCGAGCGAGCCGCCGATGTCGGGCAGCACGATCGCCTCGAGGCCGAAGGATTCGACGATGGCCCGCACCTCCTCGACGTCGCCCGGCGTCAGGTGGCAGCCGGCCAGCACGTTGACCAGATCGGGCTGGCGCGGGCCGGGCTCGGGATCGACCAGTTGCTCGACCAGGGCGGTGACCACCTTGGCCCAGCCGTCTTGCAGGGCGCCCTCGAAATCGGGGGTGTTGACGGCGACCAGGGCGAGGTCGGCCAATTCGGGATGGCGGGCGCGGATCAGCTTCAGATCGCCCTTCATGTCCTCGCCGCGGGTTTCGACCAGTCCGGTGGTGCAGATGCCGATGATCGCCGGCTTGGCGCGGCCCCGGATGTTGAGGATCGCCTGCTCCAGATTGTCGTGGCCGCCCAGGATGGTGGTCACCTCGTTCATCGCGGTGGTCTGGAACGGAATCGGCTCGCGGAAGTGGCGGACCAGCAGCACCAGCCCGAACGCGGTGCAGCCCTGGCTGCCGTGGAACAGCGGCATCGCGCCGTCCAGGCCCATGAAGGCCATGGCGCCGCCCAGCGGCTGGCTCATGCGCAGCGGGTTGATCGAGCAGGCCTTGCGCGGTTGGATGATCTCGGCCATGGCGGTCACTCCCAGGGGGCAGGCTTGCGCACCTGCTCCCAGATCGGGTTGGCGAGCGCCCGGTCGATGTCCTCGACCAGGGCCACGATGCCCTGATAGCCGGCATAGGCGGCGTGGCGCTCCTGGTTCATGTCGACCCAGGGGCGTTTGGCCTTCAGCGCGATGAACTGGGTGCGCCCGCCCGACAGCATGATGTCGGCCTCGCCGTCCTTGAGCATGCGGTACATGTCCTTGGGCGGGATGGCGTCGTACATGTTGGCGTCGTCGCCCAGGATGTCGCGGACCCGCTGCTTGTCGCCCTCGGTCGATTTGCGCACGCTGGTGCCGATGATCGTCATGCCGATCTCGGTCAGCGCCGACACCACCGACCAGGATTTGTGGCCGCCGGTGTAAAGCAGCACCCGCTTGCCGGCCAGACGCTCGCGGTAGGGGGCGAGGCGCTCCCACACGCGGGCCTCCTCCTCGGCGATCAGCGCCTCGGTGCGCGGGATCAGGTCTTGGGGCGCGCCGCGCTCGACCAGCATGGCGGCCAGGGTGCGCAGCGCCGTCGAGGTGTCGGAGACGCCGTAGAACGAGCCCTCGAAGAAGGGGATGTCCCAACGCTCGCGCATCTTGCGCGCCACGTTGATCAGCGCTTGGCTGCACACCAGCATGTTGACCCGCGCCCGATGCGCCATCGCCACGTCGCGATAGCGGGCGTCGCCGGTGATGCGGCCCAACAGGCGCATGCCTAAGCGTTGGAACAGCGGCTCGACCTGCCAAAGCTCGCCCGCGATGTTGTAATCGCCCAAGACGCCGATGTCGCAGGGCTGCGGGTCTTCGGGCTCGATGGTGCCGATCACGTGGTCGAGCAGCGCCTCGCCGCCCAGCTTGTTGCCCAGATTCTTCGAGCCGACGAAGCCCGGCGCGTTGACCGGGATGATCGGCTTGCCCAGCTTCTCGGTGGCGACTTGGCAGACTTTGACCAGATCGTCGCCGATCATCGCCGGCACGCAGGTCTGGTAGACGAACACCGCCGGGGGGTCGTAGCGGCGGACGATCTCCTTGATCGCCTTCCACAGCTTCTTCTCGCCGCCATGCACCACGTCGAGCAGGCCGAGATCGGTGGTGAAGCCGGTGCGGTACAGCGTCGGACCCGACGAGAAGGCGTGCCGGTTGTCCCAGCCATTGCCGGCGCAGGCGATCGGACCATGGACCAGATGGGCGGCGTCGGTGATCGGCTGAAGCGCGATCATCGCCCCGTCGAAGGCGCACCCGCCAGCCGCCGCGCCGGGGGTGAGCGGCTTGGAACACCCCTTCTTGCGCGCCGCCTCGCCCTTGGCCTGATTGACGCCGCAAGCCGGCTCGTCGAACAGGTCCGCCACCTTCTGCTTGAGCATGCCCACCTCCACGCCTGTCCGACATGGCGGTTGCAAGCGGCGGGCCAGTCTGGAAGTTGTGCGATTTCAGCGGGTTGTCGAGGCGCGACCGAGCAGTGTCGGGTCGTATGTCGGACATGCGACATTCGGAGCCACTTCCAATTCGCGACCGGAAGGAGCATATCTGGACAAAATTGGAGATTCGGATATGAGCCGCGACAAAGTCCTCGCCCTGTCATACGCGGTGAGCGCCGACCTCGGCGGCGCTTTGCTGGCCCGGGTGCGTGCCGAAAATGAGTCGGCGATGGCGACCCAGGCGCGTGCTGGCGAATTTCTTGAGCGAACGGCCGATTTCGTCGACGCCCATGACGAGGAGCTGAAACGCGACGTCGCGTCGGTGCTTGACGGATTGCTCGGCAAGTAATGCGAACTCGGGTTCTCGTCGCGCCAAACGCCAGGATCAGCCTGGGCGTCGCCCAGTCTGACGCGAGTTCCGTCATCCGGGCGATCGAGCGCCACGCGGCGGCATTCCTGACGACCCGGCGTTTGGTATCCACGATTCGGAACCAGTGGCACTATCTTCGGCTCGGTTCGGGTCCTCTGGCGGAAGTGGGCGTTCGCATCCGCACCGATATGTATCCGGGCATCGAAATCCATGAATGGGCGACGCCGAACGCGGTGGTCCACTTTCTTCTCACGAGCACCGAGGATCGCAGGTTCTCCGCCTCGGCGGTCGTCCTTCAAGTATTTGCGCCGTAGGACAAAAAATTGGGCCGCCGGATCGCTCCGGCGGCCCCAGTTGATCCCTCAGGGGAGGGATTCTCAGTGGCTGGAAGCGCCTTCGGCGCCCAGACCGGTCTGCGAGCGGATGAACTGCGCCTCGTAGCGGTCCTTCTCTTCCTGCGCGGCCTTGCTGCCGTCGAGGACCGAGAACAGCCAGGTGGCGAAGAACGCCGCCGACATCGAGAACAGGGCCGGCGACGAGTACGGGAAGATCGCCGTCTTGTTGCCGATGATGTCGACCCAGATCGCCTTGGACAGCACCGTCAGCGCCACGGCCGAGATCAGGCCGATGAAGCCGCCGATCACCGCGCCGCGGGTGGTCAGGCCCTTCCAGGTCATCGACAGGAACAGCACCGGGAAGTTGGCCGACGCCGCGATGGCGAAGGCCAGACCGACCATGAAGGCGATGTTCTGCTTCTCGAAGACGATGCCCAGCACGATGGCGACGATGCCCAGGACCACGGTCGCCATCTTGGAGACGCGCAGTTCCTGCACCTCGTTGACCCGACCGCGACGGAACACCGAGGCGTACAGGTCATGCGACACCGCCGAGGCGCCGGCCAGGGTGAGGCCGGACACCACCGCGAGGATGGTCGCGAACGCCACCGCCGAGATGAAGCCCAGGAAGATGTTGCCGCCGACCGCGTTGGCCAGATGAATGGCCGCCATGTTGTTGCCGCCCATCAACTTGCCGGCGGCGTCCATGAAGGCCGGGTTGGTGCTGACCAGCACGATGGCGCCGAAGCCGATGATAAAGGTCAGAATGTAGAAGTAGCCGATGAAGGTGGTCGCCCAGAACACCGACTTGCGGGCTTCCTTGGCGTCAGCCACCGTGAAAAAGCGCATCAGGATGTGCGGCAGGCCGGCCGTGCCGAACATCAGCGCGATGCCCAGCGATATGGCCGAGATCGGATCGGACACCAATGTGCCCGGCTGCATGATGGCCAGCTTCTTCGGATGAACCTCGACCGCCTTGGCGAACAGGGCCTCGAAGTTGAACCCGAACTGGGCCAGCACCATGATCGCCATGAAGCTGGCGCCCGACAGCAGAAGCACCGCCTTGATGATCTGCACCCAGGTGGTGGCGAGCATGCCGCCGAACATGACGTACATGATCATCAGCACGCCGACCAGGATCACCGCGTACATATAGTCGAGCCCGAACAGCAGCTTGATAAGCTGCCCGGCGCCGACCATCTGGGCGATCAGGTAGAAGGCGACCACGGTCAGCGAGCCGCAGGCGGCCAGCGTGCGAACCGGAGTCTGGCCCAGGCGATAGCTGGCGACGTCGGCGAAGGTGAACTTGCCCAGGTTGCGCAGCCGCTCGGCCATCAGGAACAGGATGATCGGCCAGCCGACCAGGAAGCCGATCGAGTAGATCAGCCCGTCGAAGCCCGAGGTGTAGACCAGCGCCGAAATGCCCAGGAACGAGGCCGCCGACATGTAGTCGCCGGCGATCGCCAAGCCGTTCTGGAAGCCGGTGATGCCGCCGCCCGCCGTGTAGAAGTCGGCGGTCGAGCGGGTGCGGCGGGCCGCCCAATAGGTGATGCCCAGCGTGCCCAGGACGAACGCCATGAACATGGCGATGGCGGTCCAGTTGGTGGCCTGCTTTTCGGCGGGACCCTCGAGGGCGCCGGCCGCATGGGCGGCGGTGGCGACGGCGATCAGCGCGCCGGCGCCCGGAATGGCGTAGAGTGAACGCATCAGCGGGTCTCCTCGATCACCTTGCGGGCCAGGTCATCGAATTCGGTGTTGGCTCGGCGGACGTACAGGCCGGTCAAGGCGATGGCGGAGAGAATGACGGCGATCCCGATCGGGAAGCCGATGGTCGTCACCGAGCCCTCCACCAGCGGCGTGCCGAACAGGCCGGGCCAGAAGGCGACCACGACGATGAAGGCGTAATAGATCACCAGCATGACGATCGAGAGCATCCAGGCGTAGGACGACCGACGGCTGACCAGCTCGGCGAACTTCGCGTTCCCGACGATCCTTTTGTGAACTTCATTCTGCATTTGACGCTCCTTATGAACACCTTCACGGGCGCCCTCCCAGACGGCCCCGATCTCATCCAAGGAACGTTTCTTCCCCATTTGCGCGGGTTCACCCCACTTGAAGGCAATGCAGTAACATGATCCCATGCTTCAGTCAACAAAGCACAACATGACGTAAGAGACATGCAATTGGGCGTAGCGCCAAGAAAAAACGCCGATGCGCCAAAGTCGGATGGTGGAATACTTGGTGTATTTCTTGTTTTGCGTTGCACCATGCTGGAGTTAATGACGGGTTTCTGTCGCTTGAGCGGTAGTGGACGGTGGGTAACGTTCTATCACGCAGTCATTTCGGATCGCTAGATTTCTTACAGGCACAGTGACGGATGGTCGGCGGAGCAAAATTTCGGCGCCGCAACACAACCCCTTTTCTACGCGCTTGGGTGGGTTTAAGGTGGCTACCCATGACCGAACTCGCTCCGCTCGCCCGCATCGACAGCTTCGCTTACCGCCATCGCCTCTCCGAGGTGATGACCAAGCCCGTGCTTGCCGCCCCTCCAACCCTTTCGGTGCACGAGGCCTGCGACCGCATGGCCCGGGCGGCGGCCAGTTCGCTG
>JADGAL010000061.1:0-1739 GCA_015232025.1 Alphaproteobacteria bacterium | reverse complement strand
TGTCGGCGACGATTGGCGAGTTGATGAGCCGCCCGGCCCAACTCGCCCGGCCCGACGATTTCCTGTTCGTGGCGCTGGCCCGCATGATGCGCTTAGGACTGCGCCATCTGGTGGTGGTCGACGACCAGCGGCGTCCGCTTGGCATCGTCACCGGCCGCGCCGTGCTGCAGATGCGCGTCTCCGAGGCGATCCTTCTGGGCGACGGCATCGCCCAGGCGCAGAGCGCCGAGCAACTCGCCGAAGGGCGCGAGGCCCTGCCCGGCTTGGCCGGTCGCCTGCTGGCCGAAGGCGTGCCGGCCCGCGACATCGCCGCCGTGCTGTCCGGCGCCCTGCGCGACATGACGGCGCGCGCCGCCCAACTGGCCGAGAAATCGATGACCGCCGACGGCTGGGGCGCGCCGCCGGCCCAATGGTGCCTGCTGGTGCTGGGCTCGGCGGGCCGCGGCGAAAGCCTGCTCGCCTTCGACCAGGACAACGCCATCGTCCATGCCGGCGACGAGGCCGACGACGCCTGGTTCGCCGAGATGGGCAAGCGGGTCGCCGACACCCTGAACGCCGCCGGCATTCCCTATTGCGACGGCCTGGTGATGGCCAGCAACCCGGCTTGGCGGCGCGGTTTGGCGAGTTGGAAGAACGAGGTGTTCCGCTGGGTCCACCAGCCGGAAGCGCAGACCGTGATGAACACCGACATCTTCTTCGATTTCCAGCCGGTCCATGGCGACCGCGCGCTTGCCGACGAATTGCGGCGCCACGCCCTGGACACCGCCGCCGGTTCGAATTTCTTCCTTCAGCTTCTCGCCAACAACGTCTCGAAGATGGAGGTTCCGGTCGGCATCTTCGGCGAGTTCGTCACCACGCACGGCCGCCTCAACGCCAAGAAATTCGGCTTGCTGCCCCTGGTCAGCGCCGCCCGCGCCAAGGCCGTGCGCGCCCGAATCGAGGCGACCGGCACCGCCGAGCGCTATGCCGAACTGACCACTCTGGGCCAGATGCACGCCGACGACCGCGATGGGCTGTGCGCCGTGCACGAGTTGGTCCTTAGGGTGATCCTCGACCAGCAACTCGCCGATCTCGCCGCCGGCGTGGCGCCATCGGCCCGCATCGAACCCCGCCACATGACCAAGGAAACGCAGGTCCGCCTGAAGGCCGCGTTCAAGCGGATTCGGGTCTTGAAAACCCTGCTCGGTGGGTTGGTCACGCAGTAGTCGTTTGTTTTCGCCGTTCGCCCAGAACTTGTGCTCGCCTCCTCTCCACTCGTCATGGCCGGACTTGATCCGGCCATCCAACGCGGCTCCGTGATGGATGCCCGTGTCAAGCACGGGCATGACGGCGAAGGGTGGGCGCAAAAGGTTCAACGCCTCGAAGGGGCCAGTGAGGCGAGTCAAGCAAATGGCTCGCCGGAACTCAGAACACCGCGGCGCGATTGTGGAGTTCCCAGGTCATGTTCAACGTCTTGACCGCGTCGTCGAGGGTATGGAGTCCGCGCTCCTCCAGCGCGTCGATCAGACGCAGCAGCAGGGCGGCGGTGACCATGGCGTCGCCTAAGGCGGTGTGGCGGTCGGTCACGTTGATGCCGTAGCGTTCGGCGATGGCGTCGAGCGACTGGTTGTCCTTCGACCCGTCGACCCAGGACGACAGCAGCATGGTGTCGAGCACCGGGTTGTCGAAGGTCACCCGGGCGTCCCGCTCGCGCATGCGGATGAATTTGAGATCGAAGGCCGCGTTGTGGGCCACCAGCA
>JADGAL010000060.1 GCA_015232025.1 Alphaproteobacteria bacterium | reverse complement strand
CGATGGCGACGATTTCTCCTTCACGACGCCGACCGTGACCTCGCACTTGCGCCACAAGAGCGAAGAAGCCACCCGAGCCGGCGAGCCCGCGTTGGCGGAGGCCTGACGCAAGTGAACGTCTTTCGGCTTTTCGGCCTTTCGCCTACCAGTCCCCGCTACAGCCGCAAGATGGTCTGCGACGCCCTCGAGCGGCGGGGCTGCGAGCGGGCGCCCCGGCAAGACCCCGACATCGCTCAGGAGTACTGGCTTACACCTGGCGGCAAGGAGTTCCAGGTGCCGAAACGCCCGCCCGAATTTCCCGACTGGATGACGCACGACATCCTCACCGATGTCGCCAGGCTCGGTGGACTCAACCCGTTCGCACACAGCGGACGTGATTGAACACCCGTCGCACGTCGCCCTGCGGGCCTCGGCCCCATTGCGGATAGGCCGAGGGATCGCCGGTCTTGGGGTCCGAGCGCTGGGCGCCGGCACCGTGGACGTCGATGATGCTCGAGGCCGGCGCCGCGCGTCCGCCGCCGCCCATCATCGGTCCGCCCATCATCGGTCCTCCGGGCGGCGGCCTCCCCATTCCCGGCGGACCCATTCCCGGCGGACCCATACCCGGCCCGCCCATTCCCGGCGGACCCATACCCGGCCCGCCCATTCCCGGCGGACCCATGCCCGGCCCGCCCATTCCCGGCCCGCCACCGCCGCCGCCCAAGGTGCCGAGCGCCTCGCCGAAATGGATGATCACCGCGTCGGCGCCGGCCGAGGGGCCGTCGAGATGGGTGGTCGAGGTCCAGTAGGCGGGCCAGTTGGGCCGGCCGGCCTCGTCGGTGATGGGGGTCGCCTGGAACAGCGGGTCGATCGCCGCCGAGCCGGTCGCCTGGGGCGAGCGGCCGTAATCGACCAGGCTTTGCAGTTCCTTGGCGTTGGGCAGCCGCCAGTCGTCGGCGCCGGCGTGGGAGAGCGATTCGCAAAAGGCCAGCGCCTCGCGCCAGTCCATCCGGCCATCGCCGAGACGAGTGCGGCCCAGCTTCGGCCGCAGGGCGGGATCGCCGCTGTCGCCCTTGGTCCAGGTCAGGCCGGTGGCGCGATCCGAGACGGCGCCGTTTCCGTCGTCCTGGAAGAGGTTGCGGCCATATCCGGCGGGGCCGCGCACCAGACGCAGATACCAGCCGATCGGCCGGTGGGCGGCCTCTTGCGGATAGCCCTTGATCCGCCCATCGGCGAAATTCACGCCGAAGAAGGTTCGAGCGCGCCCCATCGTGAGGCCGGTGTAGGCGGTTGACGAGATATACTGGGCGTCGATGAATCGCGCCCCCGTCGCGGTGGGATATTCGAAGGCGAAAACCCGCGTGTCCAGGAACGGCCGGGCGTCGGGCGGGGCGCTGGCGAACGAGCGCGCCGTGCCGGTGGCGCCCGAGAAGTCGATCAGCGAATAAAGCTCCTTGATGGTCGGCACCCGCCAGTCGGCATGCCCGCCCGTGGTCGCCCGCCGGGCCAGGGACTCGGCGTCCTTCCATTGCACGTCGCGGGTGAAGCCCTTTTGCCACATCAGCCCGGTGACCGGATCCGACACCGTGCCGTCGCCATTGTCGCGCGGCCGGGGCGGGTTGGTCGCGTAATTGCCGTCCTGACCGAACAGCGCGGCGCCCGGCGGCGGGCAGGCCCGCTCACCGCGCCCCGTGTCGAAACAGGCGGTTTGGCCGGTGTCGGGCACCGCCGCCGCGACGGCGCCGGACAGGGTCAACCCGACCGCGAGAAGCACGAACGTCCACATGGTTTCCCATCTTAACCCGATCCTTCGTCCTGTCACCTACCCGACCGCCGCCCTGGAGGGTGGGTTCCCTGTTGCCGGGTGATACAAAAAAGGGCTAGGCTGCCCATCAAAAGAGCAACCCATGCACGGGGAAGCAAGTTCATGCCCGACGAAGAGGTCCGTCACTCCAGCGACCCGCGCGACATCGGCTGGGTGCGGCAGAACGTTCCCTGCCAGACCGCCTGTCCGGCCGGGACCAATGTTCCCGCCTATATCCGCCTGATCCTGGAGGGCCGCTACGGCGCCTCCTACGAGACGAATCGCGAGGCCAACGTGCTGCCCGGAGTGCTGGGCCGCATCTGCTCGCGGCCCTGCGAGGCGGCCTGCCGCCATGGTTGGCCGGGCAATGGCGAGCCGGTGGCGATCTGCCATTTGAAGCGCGCCGCCTCCGATTTGAAGCACGCCGGCCACCGCATCACCGAGCAGCTGTTCGCGCCGACCGGCAAGCGGGTCGCCATCGTCGGCGCCGGCCCGGCCGGCGTGGCGGCCGCCCACGATTTGTCGCTGCTCGGCCACGACGTCACGCTGTTCGAGCGCGAGGAAAGGCCGGGCGGCATGCTGGCCTACGGCATCCCCGAATTCCGCCTGCCGCGCGACGTGCTGGCGGTCGAGCTTCACAACGCGCTGCGACTCGGCGTGCAGATGAGGACCGGCGAGGCGATCGGCAACGGCAAGGGCGAGACCCGCGTCTCCAGCCTGCTCAAGGATTTCGACGCGGTCCTGCTGACCACCGGCTGCATGGCGGCGATGCCGCTGCCGATGCGCGGCGATCAGGGCTCGCTGCACCGCGACGTCGAATACGGCCTGGATTTCCTGGTCGAGTACCATCGCGGCGAGCGCAAGCGGGTCGGGCGGCGGGTCGCCGTGGTCGGCGCCGGCTTCACCGCGCTGGACTGCGCCCGCGTGGCGCGAAGGCTCGGCGCCGAAGAGGTCACCATCCACATCCGCACCACCGAGGAATACATCCCGGTGACCGCCGAGGAGATGTTCGAGGCCAAGCGCGAGGGCATCCGCCTCAAGGGCCTGCGCACCCCGGCGGCCCTGGTGACCGACGAATCGGGCCGCATGACCGGCGTCGAATTCGTGCAGAACCGGCTGGGCGGCTGGCGGGCCGGCGGGCGCCGTCAGGCGATACCGATCGACGGCTCGGAATTCGTCGAGCCCTGCGACACCCTGATCATCGCCATCGGCCAGAAGACGGTGAACGACTTCATCGACGTCAAGGTCGAGGTCGGTCGCGACGGCAACGTGCTGGTCTCGGAGGACGGCATGTGCTCGGCGGCTGGGCTGTTCGCGGCCGGCGACTTCGTGCGCGGCCCGACCATGGTGGTCGACGCGGTGGGCGAGGGGCGGCGGGTCTCGCAATGCATCGACACCTGGCTGATGGGCAAGCGGCGGCGCACCCAGGCGGTGCGCATCGAGCCGGTGGCCGGGCCGCAGCGCGAACGCTCGTTCGACTTCATCACGCGCACCCACATGCCGACCCTGACGCTGTCCGACCGCATCCGCGACGCCAAGGGCGAGGTCGAGCTGGGCCTGGACGAGGCCACCGCGAAGGAGGAGGCCAAGCGCTGCTACCTTTGCTTCCTGCGCTACACGATCGACGTCGATCGGTGCATCTACTGCCGCGCCTGCATCGAGGTGGCGCCGCGCAACTGCATCAAGATGATCAACGGCGTCGAGATCAAGCCCGACGGCACCTATGGTTCGCTGGCCGAGACCAAGGATTGGAGCAAGGTGGCGGCCATCTGGATCGACAACAACGAATGCATCCGCTGCGGCAACTGCTACCGCGCCTGTCCGGTGAAATGCATCTCCATCAGCCGTTGCGAGCTGGTGGACGTCGAAGCATGAGGAGCAGGCCATGAGCGAGCGCCATCACGTCATCGTCGGCATGGGCATCACCGGCAACGAGGCGGCCATCACGCTGCGTCGCCGCGAGCCCCAGTCGCGCATCACCATCGTCACCCTGGCCAGCCTGCTGTTCTACAATCGCTACGACCTGCCGCAGGTGTTCCGCGGCAAGCACGACTGGCGGGAATTCCTGGTCCATCCGCCCGCCTTCTACGACGACAACCGCATCACGGTGCGGCGCAACAGCCGGGTCGCCAACGTCGATCCGCTGAACAAGGTGATGACCCTCGAACACAAGGAGGACATCCCCTACGACACCCTGCTGGTGGCGACCGGCGGGCGCGGCTGGATCCCTGAGGAACTGGCCGAGTTCCGCCCGCTGATGCAGGGCTTCGGCTCGTTCGAGCAGGCCATCACGGTGGCCCGCGCCCTGCCCGAGGGCGGCGGCCGGGTGGTCATGCTGGGCGGCGACATGATCGGGCTCGATCTCGCCCGCACCCTGATCGACACCGGGCACCGGGTCACCCTGGTGGCCGGCGAGCAAACCTTCTGGCCGCATCAGGTTTCGGCCGAGCGGCGGCCCGCCTTCGTCGCGGCGCTCGAAACCATGGGCGTCGAGGTGGTCGAGCAGGATTCGGTCGGCGGAGTGGCCCAGATCGCGCAAGGCGCCAAGGGATTGCCGGCCCGGAAGGTGGTGTTCCGCGACGGCTCGGAACTGATGGCCGACGTGGTGATGCCGTTCTACGGAATCCAGCCGGCGATCGACTTCATGGGCCGCACCGGCGTCGATGTCGAGCGCGGCCTGCTGGTCAATCCCGAACTGCGCACCACCGACGCCGCGATCTGGGCGGCCGGCGACGTCTGCCAGATCTGGTCCCAGGAAGAGAACCGCTACCGCTTCTATTACGGCTGGCGCAACGTCCGCGCGATGGGCGAAGTGGCGGCGGGCAACATGACGGGAGGGAACGATGCCTTCGTCGCAGACCAGGACGAGAAGCTCGAAATCGACGCCGAAGGCCGGCTCGTCTCGCCCTTCTGGGAATATGCCTGAGATGGACGCCACCGACATCCAGATCCTGATCGTCGGCTCGGCCGGCGACGGAACCATCGCGGCGGGCAACATCCTGCGCCAGGCGTTGGCCGAGGCCGGCTACAAGGTCATCAGCTTCGACGTCTACCCGCCCGAAATCCGGGGCTTCGGCAAGTGCATCGCGCGGATGCGGGCGACCATCGAGCAGGCCTATTCGCTGAAGCAGCAATCCGACGTGATGCTGTCGCTCGACGATTCGCACGCCATTCCCCATGTCGCCGAGGTGCGCGACTGGGGCGCGGTGCTTTACGAAAGCAAGCCGGTCGCCAACGCGCCGCAGGGCCACATCACCGGACACATCCGGCCCGGCCAAATTCCCTATGGCTGCGCGATCCGCGAGATTTCCGAAAAGGCCACCGGCGCCAACCGCTCGCGCAACATCGTGGCGCTGGGCTATCTGGCCGGCCTGTACCGGCTGCCGCGCGAGGCGTTCCACGCGATCATCGACCGCCAGTTCAAGAAGCGCGGGGCCGAGGTGGCCTCGGTCAACCGCAAGGCGTTCGACGAGGGCTACGCGGCCGGCGCGGGCGCCTTCAAGCTGGACGACGTGGCCTTCGGGCCGCCCAAGCCCAACGTCGTCCCCGGCACCGTCGTCGAGATGATCAACGGCAACGCCGCCGTGGTGAAGGGCTGCCTGGACGCCGGCATCGACTGCTTCTTCGGCTATCCGATCACGCCCGCCACCACCATCATGGAGCGCCTCGCCACCGAGATGCCGCGCCACGGCAAGCGGCTGGTGCAGACCGAGGACGAGATTTCGGCGATCTCGGCGACCATCGGGGCGGGCTTCGCCGGCACCCGCTCGGCCACCGCCACCTCGGGGCCGGGCCTGTCCTTGATGCAGGAGATGCTGGGCCTGGGCACCATGGCCGAGGTGCCCTCGGTGGTGTTCGTCTCGCAGCGCGGCGGGCCGTCGACCGGCATGCCGACCAAGACCGAGCAATCCGACCTCAATTCGGCGCTGTTCGGCGGCCATGGCGACGCGCCGCGCATCGTGATGGCGCCGACCAATGTCGAGGGCTGCTACCGCTGCGCCGGCAAGGCCTTCGAGATGGCCGAGGCCTATCAGACGCCGGTCATCGTGCTGCTCGACCTTTATCTGTCCAACCGCTACGAGACGGTGGCGTTCGGCCAGAAAAGCCCGTTCGAGCCGGACGTCAACAAGCGCCCGCGCAAGCAGGATCTGGGCGCCGGCTACAAGCGCTTCGCGCTGGTCGAGGGCGGGGTCTCGCCGCGCGCCGTGCCGGGCGACGCGGGCGGCATGCACATCGTCACCGGCCTGGAACACAACGAGTTGGGCCGTCCCGCCGACTCGGCCGAGATGCATCTCGCGATGTGCGACAAGCGCCTGGACAAGCTGAAGGGCGCCCTGGTCCATCCCGATTTCACGGTGGCCAAGCGCTTCGGCGCGATGGGCAAGGCCGCCGTCGGCCTGCTCGCCTGGGGCTCGACCTTCGGCGAGTGCCTGGAGGCGATGTTCCAGGCCGAGAAGGAGGGCATCGACTGCTCGGCCATGAAGGTGGTGATGCTGTCGCCCTTCCCGGAAGAGGCCGTCTCGGCCTTCATGGACGACTGCGCCGCCGTGCTGGTGCCCGAACTCAACCACGACGGCCAGTTCGCCCGGCTGGTCCAGGGCACCCTGGGCCGCAAGGTGGTCAAGCTGACCCGCGTGCCCGGCGTGCCGATGCGCGTGAGCGACATTCTGGGCGAGATCCGGCGCTTGGCCGGCCGCAACCTGCCCCAAGCCGCCGAATAGGGAGAGCCGAGCCATGGTCTATCTCGAGGAAAAGCTCAAGGAGGTCCAGGACAGCGGGCGGCTCGAATACCGCTCGAAGGCCCTGCCGACCTGGTGCCCCGGCTGCGGCTATTTCGCCATGGTCGACGGGGTGGCGCACGCGCTGAACGCGCTGGGCATCCCCAAGGAGAATACCGTCGTCGTCTCGGGCATCGGCTGCTCGTCGCGCTTTCCGTTCTTTCTCGACACCTTCGGCATGCACACTTTGCATGGGCGCGCCCTGCCCACCGCGACCGGCGTCAAGGTGGCCAACGAGGACCTGACGGTGCTTGCGGTGGGCGGCGACGGCGACGGCTTCGCGATCGGCTGCGGCCATCTGCCGCATGTCGCCAAGCGCAATGTCGACATCACCTATCTGCTGTTCGACAACGGCATCTACGGCCTGACCAAGGGCCAGACCTCGCCGACCTCGGCCAAGGGCTTCAAGACGCCGACCAGCCCTTACGAGAACCCCGACCAGCCGCTCAATCCGCTGTTGATGATGCTGTCCTACGGCGCGAGCTGGGTCGGCCAGTCCTATGCCGGCCAGCCCGATCATCTGAAGGAGATGATCGTCAAGGCGATGGCCCATCGCGGCTTCTCGTATCTGCACATCCTCAGCCCCTGCGTCACCTTCGACAAGACGCACCGCACCTACGGCAATCTGGGCATGACGGTGCGCCCGGTGCCGGCCGGCCACGACACCACCAGCCAGGACGCCGCGATGCGACTGGCGACGGGCGGCGACCCGCCGCCGATCGGCGTCTATTACGCGGTGCCCCGGCCGACGCTGGGCGACTCGCTCGACGGGCTGGTGGTGAAGGCCGGCGGCGAACTGCCGCGGCGGAGAGGGACGGCGCGGGCGGCGGAGTGAGGATGGACGGGCGGTCGAAACGACGGATCGCCGAAGCCGCGCTTGCGCACTTCGCCTCCTTGACGAAACGTGTCGCCGGGAGCATTCTTCTATCCAGGAGCCCTCACAGGTGGGAAGAGCTGCCCCACGCACCGGCTGGCGACGGCCGGTAATTAAGAGCCGCAAGGCTCCCAAGAGATCCGGGATTGCATCCGGGTAGGGCTCTCAGAAGGCTCGGACCGCATTTGCGGATTCCGAGCTTTCTGCGTTTCAGGCGTGACTCTATGCACCGAGCCACGGGCGATGCGCTCGGCGACCTCGTCCTCAAGGATGCGATAGGCCGACTTCACCGAGTAGTTGCCGCGGGCGTTGGGCGTCACCGTGATGGCCACCAGCACATTCGACGCCCCGTCATCGTCAGGCGCCTCCAAGATGAGTTCAACGTTGCCGGGGTGCTTGGCGTGCAGGCCAATGTAGGTCGGCGCCCGACAGCAGGCACCGAGGTGGCGCAAGACGACGTTGTAGTCCCTGGCGTGCCTTGTCGCCGTTTTGGCATGGGCGGCCGACGAAAACCACACCCGTCCCGGCGACAGGGTGAGGTTCAGCAGGCGGTTGATGTCGGCGATGCACAGGTCCAACTCGTAGGCGGGCAGGCGGGTGGGGCTAGGCACGGATACCATTACTCCTCGCTCGCCTGCCGCTCGCGGATCAGCTCCTCGATGCGAAAAATCAGGTCGCCGACCGTCGCATAAATCGGGATCACGACGTGTGCCCGCCGGAGCGCGGCGTTGGCGACGTCGCCATGGTGCGGCGGATAGAGGTTGCCCGGGGTTTTGATATTGGCGGCGAAGCCGACCAGCTCGCCCTCATGGAAGGCCACCAGCATGTTGACGTTGGGCCGATAGCCATCGGCACCATCGAGCAACTGGCCGCTTTCGTCGCGCATGGTCATCCGCCCGACAATATCGGTGATGGCTTGCGCATTGGCGATCTGTGACGCCTCGGCGGGCGGCATGGCAATCCGCTGGGTCAGGTCGTTCATCACGGCCAGTCGCACCAGGTCGATGACGTTGAACAGCCAGCGGCCGAGGATGTGGCGTTTGCCGATCTTCAGCACCTCGCGGGCCAGCCAGTTGCGAATGGTCTTCTCGGCCACGCCGGACAGGGCAGCCGCCTCGGCCAACGTGAACTGATATTCCGCGAACACGATCGGCGTATCGCCTGGCGTCAAACGATGATTTGATGCCGATATCAGATTTGTGCTTGGTGCGGCCTTGCGACGCTCGTATCTCATAGGATACGATGTCACATGATCGAGGTCAGGCAGACCGACGCGGCCCGGAATCAATAGGAGGACGCCATGGGGACCACCAAGACCCGTCCTTGGGACATCACGGAAAGCCTGGACGGCGACGAACGCATCGCCGCCTACCTGGAAGCCGCGCTTGAAGAGGGCGACGCCGCTTTGGTGGCCGCCGCCCTGGGCGACATCGCCCGCGCACGAGGAATGACCGAGATCGCGCGGCAAGCCGGTTTGGGCAGGGAAAGCCTTTACAAGGCGCTGTCCCCCGAGGGCAACCCGGAATTCAGCACGATCCTGAAGGTGGTCCGGGCGCTGGGATTGCGTCTGCACGCCTCGACCGGCCACCCTTCAGCTTGACGAGCCCAAACCCTACTTGCGGCGGCTCGTTGCGGTTCGCATCTTCGTGATGCTACGGTATACGTCCGTGGTCAGAGGAGGCGTCATGCCGGTCACCGTTCCTGTCACCGTGCGGATTTCCCCGGAAGTCAACGAGCAGTTGGAGCGTCTGGCCGAAGCCACGTCACGCAGCAAGTCTCTGCTGGCCGCCGAGGCGATCGGCGCGTTCGTTCAGACCGAGAGTCAGTTCGTGGACGCGGTTGAAGAGGGGCGCAGGGCTGTCCGCGAGGGCCGCGTCGTGTCTCATCACGAGGTGCGGAAGTGGCTTGAATCTTGGGGTAGCGACGCCGAGTTGCCGCCTCCGATCGAATGATCCGCCGTTCCGTCCACTGGACCGAACCGGCATGGCGAGGACAGTGTAGAGGTGCTGCGCGTGCTTCACGGGGCGTCGATCACCTGAGGATGATGGCCACCCTTCAGCCTGACGAGTCCAAACCCTGCCGCGTCCGCACCAGCGCGGCGTGGATTTGCTCAACCCCCTCCGGCGCGGGGGCGCCGTTCTCGCCGACCGGGCGCGCCATCAGGGATTTCCACGCGCCGAGATGGCGTTCATCGGTAAGGATGGCCAGGGCGCGGCCCAGCACCGCCAGGGTGCGCGGGTCGGCGTAGAACAACTCCCAGGTCAGGCTGTTGCCGTGGATCACCAGCAAGGCCTGGATGATCGCCTTGCTTTGCGAATCGAACTCGGGCTTGCGGTCGCCCAGGGCGACGTCGACATAGTCGAAGTAGTTGGGCAGATGGGCGCGGTCGAACACCGCGCCGTCGCCCATCAGCAGGTGCTCGAAGGGGCGCACCGACAGCCGCTGGAACGGGTTCGAGCGGGCGCCGACATTGCCCTTGGGCCGGCCGAACTCGGCGCGGCACAGCGTTTCGTGGCGGCGGAACGCGTCGTCGAGCGACACCGTGCCGCGTTCCAGCAAGGCGACGATGCGCTGGACCTCGGTCAGCGACACCATGCCGTTGACGGCGCGCTCGCTCAACAGCGTCATCAACACTTTGGTGACGACCGACGCCGCCTCGCGGCAACGTGTCGTGGGGGGAGAGTGGGGCGCGTTCACGGCGCAACTTTGCGTTAAGCGGCGCGTTCGGGCAAGGGGGTTTCGTCCGCCCTTGCCCCCCGGCCTCGGCGGGGCTAGTTTGCCGCGATGCCGAAAGAGTGGAAGGCTGTGGGCGAATGGGTGTAGAAACCCTCGTTTCGACGGGAGTTGCCGGCTTGTCTTGTGAAACCGATTTGGTCATCGCCCTGCCGAAGGGCCGCATTCTGGACGAGGCCATGCCGCTGGTGCGCGCCGCCGGCATCGTGCCCGAGGCGGCCTTCGACGATCCGCGCTCGCGCCTGCTGCGCTTCAAGACCAATTTCGCCCATATCGACATCATCCGCGTGCGCAGCTTCGACGTGGCCACCTTCGTGGCGTTCGGCGCGGCGCAACTGGGCATCGTCGGCAACGACGTGCTGATGGAGTTCGACTACCCCGAGATCTACGCGCCGCTCGATCTGGGCATCGGCCGCTGCCGCTTGGCGGTGGCCGAGCCGGTCGACCTTTCGGCGACCGACGATCCCAGCCGCTGGAGTCACGTCTCGGTCGCCACCAAATATCCCGAGGTGACGCGCCGCCATTTCGCGGCGCGCGGGGTGCAGGCGGAATGCATCAAGCTGAACGGCGCCATGGAGCTGGCCCCCTCGCTGGGGCTGTGTCGGCGCATCGTCGATCTGGTCTCGACCGGCTCGACCTTGCGCGCCAACGGGCTGGTCGAGATCGAGCACATCGCCGACATCACCTCGCGCTTGGTGGTCAATCGCGCCGCCCTGAAGACCCGACCCGACGAGTTGGGCGGCTGGATCGAGCGGTTCCGCGCCGCCCTCAATGGCGAGGCGGGCCATGCCGCGTGAACTGATCCTCGGCGAACCCGGTTTCGAGGCCGCCTTCACGGCGCTGTTGTCCGAGAAGCGCGAGTCCGACGCCGACGTCAACGCCGCCGTGGCGGCCATTCTCGACGATGTGCGCCGACGCGGCGACGCGGCGGTGATCGACTGCACCCGCCGCTTCGACCGCATGGAAGTGACGGCCTCGACCATGCGCATCGGCCCCGACGAGGTCGACGCGGCGCTGGCGGCCTGCTCGCCCGACACCATCGCCGCGCTGGAACTGGCGGCGGCGCGCATCGCCGACTTCCATCGCCGGCAGGTTCCCGAAGGAGTCTCCTACACCGACGCGGCCGGGGTGCGGCTGGGCTATCGCTGGACGGCGGTGGGCGCGGCCGGGCTTTACGTGCCGGGTGGCACGGCGGCCTATCCGTCCTCGGTGCTGATGAACGCCATTCCCGCCAAGACGGCCGGCGTGCCGCGGCTGGTGATGGTGGTGCCGACGCCCGATGGCCGGCTCAATCCGCTGGTCCTGGCGGCGGCGCGCATCGCCGGGGTCGACGAGATCTACCGCATCGGCGGCGCCCAGGCGGTGGGCGCGCTGGCCTATGGCACGGCGACCATCGCGCCGGTCGACAAGATCGTCGGGCCGGGCAACGCCTATGTCGCGGCGGCCAAGCGCCAAGTGTTCGGCGTGGTCGGCATCGACATGATCGCCGGTCCCTCCGAGATTCTGGTGGTCGCGGACGGCGCCAACGACCCGGCCTGGATCGCCGCCGATCTGCTGAGCCAGGCCGAGCACGACACGGCCGCCCAAGCGATCCTGATCACCGACGACGCGGAGTTCGGCCGCGCCGTGGCGCGCGCCGTCGACGCCCATTTGACCACCCTGCCGCGCGCCGCGATCGCCGGCCAAAGCTGGCGCGACCATGGGGCCATCATCGTGGTGCCCGATCTCGACGCCTCGACGGTGCCGCTGATCGATCGCATCGCGCCCGAGCATCTGGAACTGGCGGTCGAAGACCCCGACGCGCTGGCCGCCAAGGTGCGCAACGCGGGCGCCATCTTCCTGGGCCGCTACACGCCCGAGGCGGTGGGCGATTACGTGGGCGGGCCGAACCACGTCCTGCCGACGGCGCGCAGCGCGCGGTTCTCGTCGGGGCTGGGCGTGCTGGACTTCCTGAAGCGCACCACGCTGCTGGGCTGCGACGCCGCCTCGTTGGGCGCGATCGGCCCCGCCGCCGTGACGCTGGCCGAAGCCGAGGGGTTGGGCGCCCACGGCCTGTCGGTGGCCATCCGTCTCAACCTTGGGAGCGGGCGATGACCGAGCCGGATCGCGGCCGGAACCAGCACCTGATCCACATCCAATTGGACGAGAAGACGACCGTGCGCCGCAAGGCCGAGGTCGAACACGAACGCCAGGTCGCCATCTACGACCTGATCGAGGAAAACTACTTCCACCCGGCCGGAGAATTCGAAGGCCCCTACCGCCTGCACATCAGCATGGAGGACAACCGCCTGGTCCTCGACGTGCAAAGCGAGGCCGGCGATCCGCTGACCCGCGTCATGCTGCCGGTCTCGCCGTTCAAGACGATCGTGCGCGATTACTTCATGATCTGCGAAAGCTATTACGAGGCGATCAAGAAGGCCACCCCCTCGAAGATCGAGGCGATCGACATGGGCCGCCGCGGCCTGCACAACGAGGGCTCGTCGCTGCTGCGCGCCCGGCTGGAGGGCAAGGTCGCCATCGATCACGACACGGCGCGGCGGCTGTTCACGCTGCTTTGCATCCTCCATATCCGGGGCTGAGCCGCCGTGTCCGACCTGCCGTCGGCGGTCTTGTTCGCCTGCACGATGAACGCGGTGCGTTCGCCGATGGCCGAGGCGATCATGAAGCATCTGCACGGCCGCAAGGTGTTCGTCGACTCGGTCGGGGTGAAATCGGCCGAGATCGACGGCTTCGCCATCGCGGTGATGGAGGAGATCGGCATCGATCTGCGCCGCCACCGCTCGAAGACCTTTGACGAATTGGAGGACCAGAGCTTCGACCTGGTCATCTCGCTGTCGCCCGAGGCGCAGCACAAGGCGGTCGACATGACCAGCGGCATGGCCTGCGAGGTCGAGTTCTGGAACACCTTCGACCCCAGCCTGGTCGAGGGCGACCGCGAGGCGCGGCTCGAGGCCTATCGCACGGTGCGGGACGAACTCGCCCGCCGCATCAAGCGCAGGTTCCCGCCGCCGCATGGGCCGGGAGTGTGACCGAATCCGCTTGACCTGATGGTCGATGGGCATCACTTATGGCGCCCTGTTCCGGGGGCACGACGACCATGAATCCTTCGCTCCGACCCGCTTTGGTCCTCGCCTCCGCCTCGCCGCGCCGGCTTGAATTGCTGGCGCAAATCGGCCTCGTGCCCAGCGCGGTCGACCCCGCCGACCTGGACGAGACGCCCCGCCGCGACGAACCGCCCGAGCCGCACGCCGCCCGTCTGGCCGAGGAAAAGGCCCGCGCCGTGGCGGCGCGCCATCCCGGCGCGGTGGTGCTGGCGGCCGACACGGTGGTCGCGGTCGGCCGGCGCATCCTGCCCAAGACGGAAGAGGAGGGCGAGGCGCGACGCTGCCTCGACCTGTTGTCCGGCCGCCGCCATCGCGTGGTGGGCGGCGTTTGCGTGATCGGGCCGGACGGCAAGGCGCGCTCGCGTCTGGTGGTCACCACGGTGACCTTCAAGCGGCTTGAACGCGACGAGATCACCGACTATCTGGCCGGCGGCGAGTGGCGCGGCAAGGCCGGCGGCTACGCCATCCAGGGCCGCGCCGCGATCCATGTGCGCTGGCTGGG
>JADGAL010000005.1 GCA_015232025.1 Alphaproteobacteria bacterium | reverse complement strand
TGAACCACGACGAGAACAGATGCGCGAAATCGGCGTCCAGCGCGTCGAGGCAGGGATCGCCGCCCAGATGGCGCAGCACATCCTCGCGCATGCGGACCAGCGCGCCGGTGCCGCCGGGCGCCAAATTCAGGCGGCGCAGCACCTCTTGGCGGCGCGGCTCGGCGGCGTCGTGCAGGGCGCTTTCGCTGATCGGATTGGGCTTGGCGCGCCACGCCTCGATGGCCTGTTCCAGCCGCGCCCGGTCGGGGCCGAAGCGCTCGGCCATCCCGATCAGCACCTCGCGCCGCTCGGGCGGTCCCAGATTGGCCCATTGCTTGAAGAACTCCCGCGCCAGTGCGACGCCCGAGGCCTCGCCGCGGCCACTGAGCAGCGCCTCGCACAGCGCCAGGGGATCGGCCTCGGCGCGCGGCATGACCCGCCGCGCGATCGAGGCCAGCACGCCTTCCAAACGGCTTGTCGGCATGGTCGCGTCCTCCTTTTGGAATGAACGCTCCGGGATCGCCCCAGGGTTGCCCTCTTCGGGAGTACCTTCGAGGCAAGCGTCCGCCTCCCCATGTGGTGGCGCGATGAGAGACCGCATCCTCGACTTTCTTGGCCTCCCGCTCGGAACGTGATGTATCCTCGTCCCGAACGAGGGAGGGGGCATGCCCAAGGACAAGATCGTCGGCGCCGCCGAGGCGGTGGCCCTGATCCGCGACCCTCGGCGAGGGGGGGTTCATGATCGTTCATCTGGTCCATGCGCATTCCGAGCCGGATTCCTTCTGCGCCGCGATGCGCGACGTGGTGGCCGGCGAACTGACGGCCGGCGGCGCCGAGGTGACCGTCTCGGACCTTTACGCCATGGATTTCGATCCAGTCTCCTCGGCCGCCGATTTCCGCGAGCGGCGGCGCTCGGACCATCTGATCTACGCGCTGGAGCAGCGCCACGGCTTCGAGACCAGCACGCTGTCGCCCGACATCCAGGCCGAGGTGGGCAAGATCCTGCGCGCCGATCTGCTGGCCTTCACCTTCCCGGTCCATTGGTACAGCGTGCCGGCCATCCTGAAAGGCTGGATCGACCGGGTGTTCCTGTCCGGTCCCTTCTATGGCGGCAAGCGCATCTACGGGGCCGGCGGACTGGCCGGCAAGCGCGCCTTCGTCGCCATGTCCATGGGCGCCCGCCCCCACATGTTCGGCCCCGGCTCGCTGCATGGCGAATTGGAATTCGGCATGATGCGGCATTTCTTCCAGGGCACGCTGGGCTATGTCGGGCTGGCGGTCCACCAGCCCTTCGTGGCGTGGCACGTCCCCTATGTCGACGCCGACCGGCGCGCGGGCATGCTGGACGAGTTGCGACAAGCGGTGCGCGACCTCGACGCCCGGCCGCTGCTGCCGATGCCCGATCTGACCCGGTACGACGAGACCTTCGCACCCCTCGAAGGCTGAACACAACCCGCGTCGCCCATCGTTGCCAGGTGGGGAGCCCCGCTTCATAATGCGGGGCGCGGCGCGCGGCATGGAGGGCGTGATGAAGGTTTTCGGCTTGGCGGGATGGAGCGGCAGCGGCAAGACCACGCTGCTGCTGGGCGTGCTGCCCCTGTTGGCGCGGCGCGGCATCCGGGCCTCGACGATGAAGCACGCCCATCACGCGTTCGACGTCGACAAGCCGGGCAAGGACTCGTACCGCCACCGCGAGGCCGGCGCCACCGAGGTGATGGTCGCCTCGACCCAGCGCTGGGCCTTGATGCACGAACTACGCGACGAGGCCGAGCCCAGCGTCGAGGAATTGATCGCCCGCATGACCCCCGTCGATCTGCTGCTGATCGAAGGCTTCAAGCGGCACAGCCATCCCAAGCTCGAAATCCACCGCCCCGCCCTGGGCAAGCCGGCGCTGTGGCCCGACGATCCCGACATCGTCGCGGTGGCCAGCGACGCGGCGCCCGATGGCCTTACCCTGCCGCTGCTGCCGCTCGACGATCACGAGGCGATCTGCGCCTTCATCCTGCGTCAGGTCGGCTTGGGCGCCTGATGGACAAGGGCTATGCGCGGGTCACCGCCTTCCGGCTGGGGGACGAGTCCGCCGCCGGCTCGGATTGCGCGGTGATCGTCGAGGACGCCCTGACCATCGACGTCGAGGGGGTTGGCGCCTACACCTTGATGTGGACGCCCACCGAGCCGCGCCGCGCGGCGGCCGCCTACACCGCCGAAGACGGCTTGCTGGGCGGCGGCGCCGAGGCGCTGCGTCTGGCCATCGGCTTCGTCTTCACCGAGGGGCTGATCGAGGGCTTGGGCGATCTGCGCCACGCCGCCTTTTGCCCCGACGACCCCGGCGTGGTGCGCATCGTCCTGCGCGAGCCGGGCCGCGCCAAGGTCAGGCGCCGCGACGTGGTGGTCACCTCGTCCTGCGGCGTTTGCGGCGGGCGCGACGCCGCCCTGGCGCTGGGCGACGGCCTGCCCGAGACGCGCGACGGCCTGACCGCCGACGCCCCCACGCTGGCCGCCCTGATGGCCGGGATGGAGCGGCGCCAGACCATCTTCGGCGCCACCGGCGGCGCCCACGCCTGCGCCCTGTTCGGCCCCGGCGGCGCGATTCTGGCGGCGGCCGAGGATTTGGGCCGCCACAACGCGCTCGACAAGGTGATCGGCCACGGCCTGCTCGACGGCGTCGCGATGGGCGATTGCGGCGCCGTGCTGTCCAGCCGGTTGAGCGTCGAAATGGTCGCCAAGGCGGCGCGGGCCGGCTTGCAGATCGTCGCCGCCGTCTCGGCCCCGACCTCGCTGGCCATCGAACTGGCCGCCCGACGCCGCATCACCCTGCTGGGCTTCGTGCGGGACGGCGGGGGCACCGTCTACACCTGCCCGTGGCGGGTGCTCGGCTAACTAAGACCGCTCGGCGTGCCCCGCCAGAAACGCCTCCAGGTCGGCCAGTTGATCGGCCATGGCCTCGGCCGCCGCGACGACCAGGATCAGAGACGCCAGCGCCGCCTTCGGCAGGTGGCGGGGCGCGTCGGCGTCGGCGCCCCGCAACATCTGGGCGGCGACGAGATCGGCGGCGGTTTGGGCGTCACTTTGGTCCATCGCCCGAAGATGATCGAGGAAAACGACCAGCGCTGTGACGGCCGTCACAGCGCGTCGACGTGCAGCCTCATCACCGGCGGTTTGGCGAGCGTCTGGAACACCACGCAATAGCGCTCGGTCAGCTTGGTCAGGCTGTCGATGCGGTCTTGCGGCTCGCTGGTCTTCAACGAGAAATTCAGCCGGATTTCGCGGAAGCCGACCGGCGCGTCCTTGGCGACGCCCAGCGTGCCGCGGAAATCCAGGTCGCCCTCGGCCGAGACGGTGCCGCCCGCGAGATCGAAGGCCAGCGCGGTGGCGACCGCCTTCAGGGTGACCCCGGCGCAGGCGACCAGCGCCTCGAGCAGCATGTCGCCCGAGCAGGCCTGCATGCCGCTGCCGCCGGTCGCCGGGTGCAGTCCGGCCTCGATCAGGGCGCGGCCGGTGTCGACCTTGCAGGCGATGCCCTCGGTGTTCAGGTCGCCCCTGGCCTTCAGGGTGATGACCGCCGTCTCGGGATCGACCTTGTAGCGTTCCTTGAGGGGCGTTTGCAGGGCGCGCAGTTCGTCGGCGTTCATGGACGACTCCCGTCGAATGGTGGGTCAGATGGCGGCGGCGGGGAAGGACTCGTCGCCGCTGGGCGGGCGGCTGGCGTGGTCCAACTCGCGCAACAGCTTGTACTTCCAGTTTAGGAATTCGCCGTTCAGACGGTCGCGCGGGCGGGCCACGGGGGGCACCACCTCGGTGCGGACGCGCCCCGGATTGGGTTGCATCACCACGATGCGGTCGGCCAGGAACAGGGCCTCCTCGATGTCGTGGGTCACCAGGATCATGGTCGGCCGGTCATAGGCCCACAGATCGAGCAGGTGGTCCTGAAGATCGCCGCGGGTCAGCGCGTCCAGCGCCGAGAACGGCTCGTCGAGCAGCAGCACCTTGGGCCGGCCGACCAGGGCGCGGGCCAGCGACACGCGCTGGGCCTGCCCGCCCGACAGCTCGCGCGGCCAATGTCCGGCGTGCGAATCGAGCCCGACGCGGGCCAGCGCCTCGGAGACGCGGCTTACTTGCTCGGCGGCGGGCAGATGCCTGATGCCGAAGGCGACGTTCTGTTCGATGGTCAGCCAGGGCATCAAGCGGGGCTCTTGGAACACCAGCCCGATCTCCTCGCGCGGCGCGGTGACCGGCGTGCCGTCCAGCGACACCGAGCCCAACGTCGGCATGTCGAGCCCCGACACCAGGCGCAGGGCGGTGCTCTTGCCGCAGCCCGAGCCGCCGACGATCGCCACGATCTCGCCCTGGGCGACCGCGAGGTTCAGCCCGGCCAAGGCCAGAAGCCCGTTGGGGTAGCGCTTGGAAACGCCGGAGATGTCGAGCATGGGCCTACTCCGCCGGCTTGAAGCCGTCCTGCCATTTGAGGAACCGGCCCGACAGGCTGGCCAGCAGCCAATCGGTCAGCTTGCCCAGAATGGCGAAAGACGTGATCGATGCAAGGATCACGGCGGGGCGCCCGGTCTGCTGTCCGTCGACCAGCAGAAAGCCCAAGCCCTGCTCGGCGCCCATGAACTCGGCCGCCACCACGAACATCCAGCCCAACCCCAGCCCCGAGCGCAGCGCGATGATATAGCTGGGCAGCGTGGCCGGCAGCAGGATGCGGGTGATCATCTCGCGATGGCTGAAGCGGAAGATGCGTCCCACCTCGACCAGCTTGCGGTCCACCCCCAGGATGGCGCCCGACAAGGCCAGATAGATCGGGAAGAACACCCCCACCGCGATCAGGATCACCTTCGAGGTCTCGAAGATGCCGAACCACAGGATGAACATCGGCACCCAGGCGATCGAAGGAATGTTGCGCAACGCCTGCAACGAGGGATCGATGACGCGGCGCACGATCGTCCAATAGCCGCTGACCGCGCCCACCAACGTGCCGGCCGCCACGCCGAACACGAAGCCCAGCGCCACCCGCCGCAGGGTGGCCAGAACGTGGTCGAGCAACTCGCCGCCTTGGGCCAGCCCGACCAGCGTCATGATCACCTTCGACGGCGTCGGCAGCAGCCGGCCGCCGACCATCTGGGTGGCGACCGCCAGTTCCCAGGCCAGGGCCAGGAACACCGGCAGCGCGAAACCGATCAGCCATTTGCCGTCCGGGCGGGAGGCGCGGACGGCGGGAGCATCCGGAACCCCCGCCGCCGATGCGATTTCGGTGCTCACTTGATGCCAAGCTTGGTGACGAAGGACGAATCGATCAGCGAGGCGGCGGCGGCCGCCACGTCGACATCGGCCGGAATGACGCCCGCCTGTCGCAGGGCGACGCCGGCGCCCTCGATGGTCTTGCGCTGGCGCTCGCCGATCGCGGCGGTCGACAGGTCGGTGCGCTCAAGCTGGCGGGCCGCGACGTCGTCGGCCAGCTTGGCGTGCCGGGCGATGATCGCCTTCAATTCGGCCGGATTGGCGATGGCGAAGGCGCGGGCCTTCTCATAGACCTTCAACACCCGCTCGACCAGCGCGGGATGGTCGGCGGCGAAGTCCTCGCGGGTATTCAACACGCCCCAACTGTTGATCTCGGCCTTGCGGTAGAACAGCCGGGCATTTTCCTGAAGCTCGGCCTGGGCCATCAGCGGATCGAGGCCGGCCCACGCGTCGACATCGCCGGTGGACAGCGCCAGACGTCCATCTTGATGTTGCAGCAGGACGATCTTGACGTCCTTTTCGGTCAGACCGTTCTCGGCCAGGGTGCGGATCAGGAAAATATGCGGATCGGTGCCGCGGGTGGCGGCGATCCGCTTGCCCCGAAGGTCGGCCACCGTCTTGATCGCCGAGCCGTTCTGGGTGACCAGCGCGGTCCATTCCGGATTGGAATAGACGTAGATCGATTTCACGGGATTGCCGTTGATGCGCGCCAACAGCGCCGCCGCCCCGGCCGTCGAGCCGAATTCCAGGCTTTTGGCGTTCAGGAATTCCAGCGCCTTGTTCGAGCCCAGCGAATGAATCCAACGCACCGTGATGCCATCGGCCTTCAGATCCTCTTCCAGCCAGCCCTTGTCCTTCAGCACCAGACTGACCGGATTGTAATAGGCGAAGTCGATCTTCACCTCGTCGACCTTGTCGGCCGCGCCCGCATTGGCGGACAACCCCATCAGGACGACCGCCGCCGTACCGGCGCGACGCAGGAAATTGGCCAAGGACATCAGCAGCCTCCTTAAACTACACAACGGCGATGTACACGCCTGATATTTAACACTCTCACCGGATCAGAACCCTGTCAATGGTCCATGGTGGCGGTGGATTGAACCATGGCGAGGATTGGTACGCCGTTCGGTGCGTGAGGCTGGGTGTGGGGCGGGGTTGGGGGGTGAGCGCGGCTGGCGACGATCAAGCGGATGACGACGATCGCAGTTGGCGGCGGGGCGCGGTGGTTCAATGAGGCCCCGGCATCTGCCGGGGAAATCTGCAAAGATCAACAAGCGCATTGGTCCGGTGGAGAAGCTTCAATGAGGCCCTGGCATTTCGGCCAGGGAAGGACGGCCCATCCGGAGGTGCGTGAGCGATACCTGGGCTGGCTTCAATGAAGCCCCGGCATTTCTGCCGGGGAAAGCGGGTGGCGACTGGTCGTCGAACGTCAACGCGATCCTGCTTCAATGAGGCCCCGGCATTTCTGCCGGGGAAAGGACTCGAGGACCAACTCGCGGCCGGTGAAACGTGGCCGGCTTCAATGAGGCCCCGGCATTTCTGCCGGGGAAAGTACGACCGTTAGGAGGATGCGGCCATGGCCGTGAAGCTGCTTCAATGAGGCCCCGGCATTTCTGCCGGGGAAAGAACGACGTCCGATGGTGGTTGGCAGCGCTGGCCCCGAGGCTTCAATGAGGCCCCGGCATTTCTGCCGGGGAAAGGCCATCGCCCAAGGCATGGGCGTGACGATCGGCGAGTTGCGGCTTCAATGAGGCCCCGGCATTTCTGCCGGGGAAAGCGGCTCTTTCAGGTTCCAAACCGTCGAGCCGTAGGGGCTTCAATGAGGCCCCGGCATTACTGCCGGGGAAAGGAGATGGATCATGGACATCATCGCGGCGATCAACGCGCAGCTTCAATGAGGCCCCGGCATTTCTGCCGGGGAAAGGCGGCGCCGGCCATGTCCTTCAAGCTCTTCGCGAGGCTTCAATGAGGCCCCGGCATTTCTGCCGGGGAAAGACTGGCGACGATGTCGGCGACAGCCTCCGGCCGGGCGCTTCAATGAGGCCCCGGCATTTCTGCCGGGGAAAGCCGGTCAGGTAGTAGACGAACCCGGTGACCGTGCCGGAGCTTCAATGAGGCCCCGGCATTTCTGCCGGGGAAAGCGGATGTTGACGCCAAGTCCAGGATGATCAGGGTTGAGGGGCTTCAATGAGGCCCCGGCATTTCTGCCGGGGAAAGCTGGCCAAGGGCGGGATGTCCGCCGGGGCCTACGCGCTTCAATGAGGCCCCGGCATTTCTGCCGGGGAAAGCATCGACACGCCCGAAAAGCGCGGCGACTGCCCCGAAGCTTCAATGAGGCCCCGGCATTTCTGCCGGGGAAGGGCAGCTCGATCGTCGGCAACTCGCGCAGGCGGCCCAAGCTTCAATGAGGCCCCGGCATTTCTACCGGGGAAAGAGCACCTCCGCGCCGCCCTGGCCTGCGCCAGCGAGAACGAGCTTCAATGAGGCCCCGGCATTTCTGCCGGGGAAAGCCGCACGGACCATCGACAATCGTCGGGTCATGAGCGGGTCGCTTCAATGAGGCCCCGGCATTTCTGCCGGGGAAAGCGATTTTGCAGGGGGTGCGTCATGTCGCGGGCACCTTGCTTCAATGAGGCCCCGGCATTTCTGCCGGGGAAAGCTGGATCAGCGGCCATGCGCGCCTCAGCATTGCCAAGTCGCTTCAATGAGGCCCCGGCATTTCTGCCGGGGAAAGGAGGCGCGCGCGGCGGGGCTGGAGTTACGGTGACAGGAGTTACGGTGAGTTACGGTGACAGTGCACTTATTTCCCGAAGGTTACGGTGACGGCATCCGCGCATCCCAATTAAATGCACTGTCACCGTAATCCCGGGGAAAGACCATCAGCCGGGCCGATCGATGGGCCAAGCACTATGAGCTTCAATGAGGCCCCGGCATTTCTACCGGGGAAACGTCGGAAAGCGGGAAGTCGTAGACCGCCCGATGGGTGCAGCTTCAATGAGGCCCCGGCACTTCTGCCGGGGAAAGAGCGATCGCCTCCTCCCAGGGGGGGAGGTCGCCAACATAGCTTCAATGAGGCCCCGGCATTTCTGCCGGGGAAAGCGGAGGTGCTGGAGCCCTTCGCGGCGGAAGTGGACCGGCTTCAATGAGGCCCCGGCATTTCTGCCGGGGAAAGGGCAACGGCGGTTACCGCCATGGCGCGCGACATCCCGCTTCAATGAGGCCCCGGCATTACTGCCGGGGAAAGGCCAGTGAGAGAGGGACTTCCGCGCCGGGTGGCCCCATAGCTTCAATGAGGCCCCGGCATTACTGCCGGGGAAAGGCGCGCGCGGATGTTGCTGTCAGTCGATCGCCTGGCTGCGCTTACAATGAGGCCCCGGCATTACTGCCGGGGATAGCGCCCGGGCGCGAGCGAATGAGACCGGCCGGGCGCCGAGACTGCTTCAATGAGGCCCCGGCATTTCTGCCGGGGAAAGGCGTCCTACAACACGCGTAACTTTCACGTCCAGTATTCGGTGCTTCAATGAGGCCCCGGCATTTCTGCCGGGGAAAGCCTTCCGTTCACAGCCGCACAAGCCATTCCATAGGCACATGCTTCAATGAGGCCCCGGCATTTCTGCCGGGGAAAGAGACCCCCAAAATTACCCCGTTCCACCAACCACTTACAACCCGATTTTCGAGCACCCCCGCCGTGCCCCCCGATCCAGGCGCCCGGAACACCGCGTCCCGCCCGCCAACGGGCCAAAAAACTCAATCTTCACAATGTCAAACAGCGTTTCGAGCGCCCCCCGGGGGGTCACCCGGCACCGGACCGCTCGAAGGCGCGCGGCGGGTGTAGTCTAGCGTGAATATCGCCCGCCGGGAACCCGGTATCGGCTTCTCGTCGAAAGGATGCGGTCACTCGAAGTAATGCGGCACGAAGCGGCTGGAATCGCGGGTGATCAATCCCTGGTCCTCGCGGATGCCCAGGCCGGCCGTTTCGTTGCCGATCACCCACACGCCGAACACGGCGGTGCCGGTGTCGCCGTTCTTGTCGCGCCACGCGGCCATCGGGGCGCGTTCCTGCCAGACGTAACCCTCGTCGCCGTAAAGGCCATCGGTGGCGAGCACCTGTTTGCCGTCGGCGTCGAACAGGGCGATGTTGGCGCCCTCGCGGCCGAGCAGCGGTTTGCGCACCAAGCCCTTGGCGGGCGACAGGGCGCGGCGGTCGAAGCTGGCGGGCAGCAGCAGCGGGTGTTCGGGATGAAGCTCCCACAACACGGCCAGCAGCGCCTTGTTGCTGAGCACCGATTTCCAGGCCGGCTCGATCCAGCGGGTCGCCGCGACGCGCAGGTTTTGGAAGAACTCCTCCTTGGCCAGCCATTCCCAGGGATACAGCTTGAAGGCGGTGGTGATCGGCTGGTTCTCCAGATCGACGAAGCGCCGCCGAAGGTCGTCCCAGCCGATGTCGGCGACGCCTAGGAAATGGGTGCGCCAGCCGGCCTCCTCGGCGCAGGCCAGCATGTAGCGCACCGTGGTCTCGTCCTCGGGGTGCGGCACCTGGGCCATGCCGTGCAGCCAGCGCTGGCCATCGGCGGCGCGCGGCGCGCCGGGCAGCAGGTCGGCCCAGCGGGCCACCAGCTTCTCGTGCAGGCTGTTGAACTGGTCGGCGCCGGGATGGCACGCCTCTTTCCAGTACCACTGGACGATGCCCGCCTCGAACAGGCTGGTCGGCGTGTCGGCGTTGTATTCCAGCAGCTTGATGGTCTCGCCGTCGAAGGCCAGGTCGAAGCGGCCATGGACGTGCCCGCCCGGCCGGTCGGCCACCAAGCCGCGCCGCCAGCTTTCTTGCACTTCCTCGGCCCACGCCCCGGTGATGCCGAAGCGGCCCAGTTGATGGGTGTCGATGACGTCGCGCACGGCGTCCAGGCACATCGCGTGCAACTCGGCCGCCGCGTCGTCGAGCGCGTCGACCTGCGCGCCGGTCAGCCGCCAGCAGACGCCTTCGTCCCAGTAGGGCAGGCCGTCGATGGTGGCGAAGTCGAAGCCCAACGCCTTGACCGCCGCCTCCCAATCGGGCCGCGGGGCGATTTGCCGACGCTGTTTCGCGAAATCGCTTTGCACGCTCAGCCTCCCGCGCTGGTGTATTTCGAGCCGGTCGAGCCGAACCCGCCGCGCGACACGGTGGTGGTCGGCAGCGTGACCTTGGGCGGGGTGGTTCCACCGCTGGACCGGACCGAGGTGTCCTTTTTCCGATCGTCGCTCTTCGCGGTCGTGGTGTTGTAATTGCCCGAGCCGTCCGTCCAGACCGGCGCCCGATAGCGCGAGCCGTCGAGCAACTGGCCGATCAGGAAGCCGGTGACCGCCGGCCCCCACCAGGACGAGCCGTCCCGCTTGGTGTGCTGAACGCACTCCTTGCCGTACTGGCTGGCGCAGTCCGAGGCGGTCTTGGGCGCCTGCGCCTCGAGCTTGGCTTGCGCCTCGTGGGCGGCCTCGCGGCACAGCCGCACGGCCTCCATGTCCGCCGCCTCGGCCAGACAGGCGTCGAGCGACGGATAGACGGCCTGCACGGCGGCGCCGGGAACCGAGGTGGCGTCGGCGGCCTGCTCGTCGTCGCCGCACGCCGTCAGGGCCAGGACGCCAACGCCGAGCAGAAGGAGCTTCGACCTCGACATCAGCGCCGGGCGCGCAGCGCGGCGAGCCGACCCGCCACGTCGCCGGCATCCGCGCCGCCACCCTTGCCGGCCTCGGCCAGCGCCGCGTCGATGTTGGCGTCGCCGCTGTCCGACAGGTGGCTGGTCAGCGCCTCGCGCTTGACGCGGGCCGCCTCGGCCTCTTGGCGCAACGCCTGGGTCTTGGCGGTCATGGCGTTCAGCGCCACGTCGATGCCCGAAGCGGAGTCGTCGCCGCGCAACCCGGCCACGCGGGCCGCCGCGTCGGCCTTCTCCTTGGCGCGCTCGGCCTCGATGGTGGCGCGCTTCATCTCGCGCACCGCGTTGTCGAGGCTGCCTTTGGCGATGGTCAGCTTGGCGGCCTTTTCGCGATGCGCCGCCTCGGACTCGGCCAGCAGTTGCTCGGCCTCGGTCACGTCGCGCGCCTCGGCGTCGCGGATGCGGGCCAACTCCTCGATCTGGGCGACCAGCCGGGCCAGCGAGGCCTCGATGGCCGGCTTGGCCGCCGCATCGGCCGAGGCCGCCTTGCCCTCCAGGATCTCGGCCGCCTTCAGCGCCTGATCGAACTTGGCCTCGGCCGCCTCGGCCTCGCGGATTTCCTTGTTCAGGCTGGCGCGCAATTCGGCGACCAGGGCGCTGGCCTTGTCAAGCGCCTGCTCCAGCATGACCAAATCGGCTTTGACGGCGGTGTCGGGGTCGATCTGCGTGATCCGGGCGGTGACCTCCTGGATCATCTTCTTGCCCTTGATGCCCGCGAAGATGCTGAGAAAACCGAAAGACATGGGTGGCACTCCGTTGAAGAGTTGTCAGGTGCTCATCGCGCCGGCGTTGAGCAGACCGATCGCGAACGACAGGGCGGCCAGCGTGATGCCGTGCGACAGGCGATCCTCGTTGATCGCTATGCGCAGATCGGACAGGAAACGCGCCGCCATCCACCAGCCGATCACCTGAACCAGCACGCCGGTGGCGCTCCAGATCACCAGATCGAGCAGGCTGGTGGCATGCATCAGCACGCTGGCGATGGGCAAGGCCAAACCGATCATGGTGCCGCCCAGCGCCACCGCCGCCGCGCGATTGCCGGCGCGGATCAGGCGGATCTCGTCATAGGGCGTGATGCGCATGTAAAGGGCCATGCCGACCAGAAAGCAGGCGAGAGCGGCGCCCACCCAGGCCAGGTAAGTGCCGAACGACACCAACGTGATCATCTTCCCCCCTGTCGACCGAATCCGCCGGTCACTATACCCGGTTTTCGCGGCCGCTCAATGAACCGTGCTCAGGGGGAATTCGGCGCGTCGGCGCCAAGGGCCATTTCGATGGCGAACACCGATCCGACGTTCGGAACCGAACTCACGGTGACGGAATGCCCCAGCAACCGCGACAGGCGCCGCACGATGGCCAGCCCCAAGCCCAGCCCTTGGCCGCGGGTTTGTTCGGAATCGCCGACTTGGCGGAACTCTTCCCAAATGCCGTCGAGATCCTCGCGCCGGATGCCCACGCCGGTGTCGTGAATTTCGACGCGAAGATGCGCGGCCATCTTGTGGCACCGGATGGCGACCCGACCGGAGTGGGTGTGGCGCAGGGCGTTTTCCAGAAGATTGCGCAGCATGCGTCCCAGCAAGGCGCGGTCGCTGCGGATGATCGCCGGGCAGTCGGCGATGTGAAGCTCCAAGCGCTTCGCCGCCGCGACCTGGGCATAGGCGTTGCCGATCGGCTCCAGCACCTCGCGGATCGCGAAGTCCTCGATGTCGGGTGTGACCACATCGGACTCCAGGCGCGACAGGTCGAGCAAGCCGTCCAGCAACTCGCGCATGGTGTCGAGCCCTTGGCCAAGGTGCTCGAACGCGTCCCGACCCTTTTCGGCGACGTGGGGCCTGAGCAGTTCCCTGAACAGCAGCAGCGACTGCATGGGCTGGCGCAGATCGTGGGACGCCACGGCCAGGAACCGGGATTTGGCCCGATCGGCCCGCGCCATGGCGATTTCGGCCTCTTTGCGCTCGGTGATGTCGATCACCGAGCCGACATGGCCAAGAAACGACCCGTCATCGGCCAAGCGTGGGGCGGCGGCGCCCATGACCCAGCGCCACCCACCCCCACGCCATCGCAGCCGGTATTCGAAACGGTAGGGAGCGCGGGTGGCGTTGGCCGTCTGGAACGCCTGAAGGGCGCCCTCGCGATCATCGGGATGCAGGGCGTCCTGCCAGCCGAGACCCAGCGCGTCATCGGGCGCCTGGGCGGTGAAGTCGTACCAGCTACGGCTGACATAGGTGCAGCGCCCTTCGGGATCGGTGACCCACACCATGACCGGAGCGTGGTCGGCCATATGACGAAAGCGGGCCTCGCTTTCGCGCAAGGCGACGCCGGCGCGCGCACGCGCCACCGCCGCCCATGTCCACTCGGCGGCCTCGTTGGCCGAGGCGAGTTCCGCCGCCGTCCAGAAGCGGGGCTCGCGATGATGGACGGCCAACACGTTCACCAGCCGGCGGTCCATGATGATTGGAATATAGGCGAAGGCCTGAACCGCGGACGGCGTGATGTCGGAAATCGCGCGCGGATCGTCCACCAGGGGCTGGCCAAAATCGGCCAGGCGATGGCGCCCGACCATCGTGGGGATGCGCCCATCGCTCCAGTCGACGGAAACCGTGATCCATTCCCCGCCGGCGTCGACGTCGCCGTAGCCGACCTGCGACACCCCCAGATGGCGGCCCAACATCTCGGCGGCGGCGGCGATGATCGCGGTGGGGTCGCCAAGATCGCGCAGCCGCTCCTCGAAATGGAGACGAAAGGTCTGCGCCCGTTCGGCGATGACCTTCCCGGTGGTTTCGGCGCAGGCGCAGAACACGCCCTCGACCCGGCCCTCCTCGTCGCGCACCGGGGTGTAGGAGAAGGCGAAATGCGCCTCCTCGGGATAGCTGTGGCGGCACATGGTAAAGGCGATGTCGTCCATGTGCGTCGACTTGCCCGCGTAGGCGCGCTCCATGATGGGCTGAATCTGCGGGCGAATGTCGAACCATACATCATAGAAGTGGCGCCCCAGGGCGCGGGGATGGCGGTTGCCCAGCAGCGGGGCGTAGCGGTCGTTGTATAGGATGATGCGCTCGGGCCCCCAGGCGATGAACATCGGCTGATTCGAGCCCAGCATGAGAGCCACCAGGGTGCGCAACGGCTGCGGCCAATCCGCTGAAGGGCCGAGCGGATTGGTGGACCAATCATATGAGCGCATCAGCCCGCCGATCTCGCCGCCATCGGCGAACAGGCCAGTATTCGGGTCCAACGGTGAACTCCCCCAATTTCCTATCGCTCAAGCGGACAATGTTCGCGTAGCAGGGTTAGAATGACGTCGGGCTTGAACGGCTTGCGGATGACGCTCAGCGGTCTCAGCTCGGCGACGTCATGCAAATCCCCCTTGCCCGTGATGATGCATACGGGCACATCGCAAATCTCGGGGTCTTGAAGTTGACGGCGACGAAACTCGGCGCCGTCCATGACCGGCATCATCAGATCGAGAAGAATCATGCACGGCGTGCTCGATATTTTGCACCTCTTCAGCAGCTTCAATGCTTCTTGGCCATTTTCCGCGCCATGAATTTCATACCCTTCCAGTTCCAAAAGCATCTGGATGCTCTTTCGGATAAGATGATCGTCCTCGACGACAATGAGCATCGCCACTATCGCATACCCTCCATGGATGGCAGTTCAACGGTGAAGGTGCTTCCTTGGCCGGGGGCCGAGACCAGAGAAACGCGGCCACCCAGCGTCGTCACGATCTCCTTGACCAAGGCAAGTCCAAGGCCCACCCCCGGCGCATGCTTCCGTTCGACGGTCTCGATATGCTCGAACGGCTCGAATACCTTTTGCTGACAATCGGACGGGATGCCGATGCCGGTGTCGGAAACCTCGATCCGCACCAGCCATCCCATCGCCAGGACGCGCGCCGACACCCGGCCTTGCGGCGTGTACTTGATCGCGTTGTCGAGAAGATTGCGGATGGCGACCCTGACCAGCGCCGGATCGCTGACCAGTGGCGGCACATCGCCCTCGGCCGCGCAGGCGAGTTCCAAGCCGTGACGCCTGGCCTCGTCCCGCGCGTCGGCGCACGCCTCGACCACCAACCGGGCGGGATCGAAGCGCTCGACCCGAACGCTCAGACGCCCACCGGCGACCCGGCTGTATTCCAACACCGAGCCGACCAACCGCGTCAGCCGGCGCATGGCGGTGGCGAGGTCCGCGAAAATCTCGTCTTGGCGCTCGTCGAGGCCTTTTCGGAACCGGCGCTCGAGCAACGCCAGTTGGAGTTCAAGCTGGGTCAACGGGGTTCGCAGCTCGTGCGAGACCATGTTGAGGAAGGCCGACTTGGCCAGGGTCGCCTGTTCCGCCCTGTCTCTCGCCACCCGCATCTCGTCGGCGTTCAGGCGGAGCGTGCGGTTGACGGCCGCGACCTGGCGGGCGAGTTCCTCGAGATTTTGTTGGCGGCCCTCGACTTCGGCCCACAGAAGATCCCTGGCGCGCTTGGCCTGCAGCAGGTTGCCGACGCGGGCCCGCAATTCGTCGGCGGCGAACGGCTTGACCAGGTAATCCTGCGTCCGCCCGCTCAGCAGTCGGGTGCGGAGGGGCTGGTCGGCGCGTGCCGACAGGACCATGATCGGAATCTCGGCGAGATGGGCCCGCGCCCGCATCTCGGCGACCATCTGGTCACCGTTCATCCTGGGCATCATGATGTCGGTGAGAACCAGATCCGGCACCAGCCTTTCCGCCGCCGCCAGTCCGTCCACCCCGTCCTCGGCGACGGCCACGCGGGCGACGCCACTCAAATTCTTGGCGATGAACGCCCGCAGATCGGGATTGTCCTCGACGACCAGGACCAGGGGGCGATCCTCGTCGGGAATGGCGGCGTCGTCGTCGGTGGGGATGGCGTCCCCGCCCTCGGCAACCACGATCAGGTCGCCGAGGCCCGCGCCAGCCGCCGGGCCGACCGGCGTTCCCTCGGGCGCCGTCAAGGGAATGACCACCCGGAACAGGGCGCCGCCCGCCGGAGCGTCGCCCACCACGACGGTCCCGCCGTGCCGCGCGACGAACTCGTTGGCGATCGCCAGGCCCAGGCCGGTTCCGGCGCCGCGCTGCGGCTCGTCGCCCTGGACGAAGCGCTGAAAAATCCTTTCCCGCATGTCCCCCGGCACGCCGGGGCCATTGTCGCCCACTTCGATGACGGCGTTTTCTCCCGCCGCCGTCAGCCTGACCTCGACCAGCCCGACCCGGTCGGGCACATGCTTGAAGGCGTTCGACATCAGGTTGAAGACCACGCGGCCAAGCTTGGCCGGGTCGACCTGCGCCGCCAGCCGCTCGGGCGCCTCGACAAGCAGCCCGACCCCGCGCCGCGCCGCCGCCGATTGGAAATGCGCGGCGATCTGGCGCACGGAATCGGCGAGGTCGGCCTGGCGGTAATCCGGCCGCATCGGTCCCGCGTCGAGCCGCGACAGATCAAGCAGGTCGGTGACATAAGCCAGCAGCGTCTGGGCGTTCCGTCGCACCACGTCCAAATCGTTTCGCCACTCCGACGGCATATCGGCGTTCGCCAACAGATCGTCGACCGGGCCGAGGATGAGGGCGAGCGGCGTCCGCAATTCATGGCTGACATTGGCGAAGAACCGGCTTTTCGCCTCGTCGAGGTCCCTGACCTGGTTCAGGGCGACCTCCAGCTCCGCCTTCTTCCGCGCGGCGTCGGTCTCGGCCCGTTTCCGGTCGGTGATGTCGAGGTTCACCCCCACCCAAGAGGTGATCGCGCCATGTTCGTCGCGCACCGGCCGACCGCGGCTCAACACGGTGCGATATTCGTCGTCCGGTCCCAGGATGCGGTGCTCGTACTCCCACAACTCGCCGGTGCGGATGCAGTGCATCCAGCGGTCCAGCATCGCCTTGACGGTGTCGGGGTCGTAACGCTTGGTCCAGCCGAACTCGGATTGCTCCTCCTGGGTCATGTCCAGCAGTTCCAGGAACGAGGGGCTGACATAGCGGGCGCCGCCATTGGCGTCGCACAGCCAGACGCCATAGGGGATCGCATCGCCCATGATGCGGTATTGCGCTTCCGACTCGGCCAGCGCTTGCGATTTGGTTATCAGCGCCTCTTCCGCCTGCTTGCGGTCGGTGATGTCTTCGATGATGCCGATCGCGGTCGCGCCACCGCCACCCTCGCGGACGATCATGCCGCTGGCCGCCACCCAGCGCAGCCCGCCGTCCGGCAGGCGGACGCGGTATTGCTCGCGATAGCGCGCGCTTTCCGCCGCCGCCCCCATGAAGGACGCATAGACGCGGTCCTTGTCGTCGGGATGGAGCAGATCCCGCCAAGTCTCAAGGCTAAGCACACCAAGGCCCGGCAGCCCCAGGATGTCCGCCGCGCGGGCGCTGACGGTAATCACCGCCTTCGCCAAGTCGCACTCCCACGTCCCCAACTGGGCCGCCTCGATGGCCAGTTGCAGGCGTTTGCGCTCCAATCCATCGGCTAGAACGGAGTACGATCCTTCCACCATCAGCCCGACACCACGCGCCCTTCGTAAGGATAGGTGGGGAGACTCCAGCTATTTGAAATACCCAGTTCGAGACGCCACGGGGCGTCAGCGCGTGCCGGGCGGAACCCCGGCGTTGTCGGCGATGACGCGACCCAGCGCGCACCAATCGACCTCGCCCATCCCCCTGGCCACGCCGGACAGGAGATTGTCCCGGATAAGGCTGGCCGTCGGCATCGGCACCTTGGCGTCCGACCCCGCCGCGAGGACCAGCGATACGTCCTTGAGCCCCAGCCTCAGCTTGAAACCGGGCGGCTCGAACGCCTCGTCCAGGACCATGAGCCCATAGGCTTGATAGATCGGCGACCGGAACATGGTGGAGTTGACGATGTCGAGGAACTGCCTGGGATCGAGACCCGACTTCCGCAGCAGGGCGAAGGCTTCCGACAAGGTCTCCAGCACGGCGGCGATGGTGAAGTTGCCGGCCAGTTTGACCACGTTGGCCCCTTCCGGGGCTTCGGCGACATGGAACCAGCCCTGACCCAGGGTCTCAAACAGCGGCCGGCAGGACTCGACGGCATCGGGGGCGCCGCCCGCCACGATCCACAACGCGCCCGCCGCCGCCGCGTCGGGACGGCCGAACACGGGGGCGGCGACGTAACGCCGCCCGGCCGCCGCATGGGCCTCGGCCAGCCTATGGGAACAGGCGACGCCGATGGTGCTCATCGAGACGTGAACGCCCCCCGGCGCCAGATGCGCGAGGATGCCATCGGCGCGGAAGGTGACATCCTCGACGGCGGCGTCGTCGGGAACCATGGTGACGACCATCCGCGCGCAGCGAACCGCGTCGGCGGGCGAATCGCACACCCTGAATTCGGGGCCGGCCAGCCCGCCTTCCTTTCCCGGTCCGCGATTGTGGACGCTGACCGGCCAGCCCGCCGCCAGGAGATTGGCGACCATGGGTTTTCCCATGGCGCCCAAGCCAATGAAGGCGACCCGTTCCATTCCCACCTCGCGACGGATGTTTCCTTGGGGATAGAAGGGGTGCGGCCGGCCAATTGCACGTCCGCCCATCCCATGCGCGATGGGCGATCCGAAAGATTGATGGATCGGGTCAGGATCGGAGCGCAAGGGGCCCCGGGCAAGGCCGCCGAACGGCCGGCCATCGGCCCATCCGGCGAGGTCTTCCCGATCGGTAAGAAGGGACCGAATTTTGCAGATCGTCGACTCGCCCGGCCGCTTCGGCAACCTGATCCGCGCCCGGCGCCAAGCGCTGGGCCTGACCCAACGCGACCTCGCCCTCGCCGTCAACGTCGGCGAGCGCTTCATCGTCGACCTGGAGGGCGGCAAGCCGACCTGCCAACTCGGCAAGGCGCTCGCCGTCGCCCGTGGGGTCGGGCTGCGCCTGACCGACGGCGAGGCCGCCCCCGCCGCGCCGACCGGCGGAGCCGAGGCCTATCCCGACCTGCCCGATCCGGGAGGCGAGGCTTGAGCGTCGGCGACATCGCCCTGTCCGAGGACGGGCCGACCTTCACTTACGACCCGCGCTGGCCGCGGACGCGGGGGGCGTTCCCGCTGTCCCTGCGCATGCCGCTCGACGTGCTCGATCGTGGGGAAATCCCCCATCACCGGGTCGGAACCCATCGCCGGGTGCGATAGCTGGCGCGGCCACTCATCCCTCTCTCCTCGGACTGGTGTCGTCTCGGGAATGAGATGGCATCGGCCGCCGCATTCGCAATAAACGAAACGGGGGCCTTTTCAGAGCGAGAACACATCGGGAACACGGAGTGTAAAACCGCCCGTTTGGAATTGTAAAACCGGCGGTCTGGAACAAAAAGGGAAAGGCCCTGATTCCGGTTTGGAATCAGGGCCTAAACTTGGTGGGCGCAGTAGGACTCGAACCTACGGCCCGCTGATTAAGAGTTTGCTGTCTTTCACTTCCGATCAAACACGGTTTGCAGCTTACCACCTTTGTTCCCATCATGAAAAATCAAGGGGTTGCAACCACCCCTGCAAACCGAAATGGCGCCACCGAAAACAAAAAAAGCGCCCACCCCGGCCGGAACCGGAGTGGGCGCTGGATCATGAAACGAGACTTCGAGCGCGCCGCTCGCGCTCACGTTCCCAGGCGATCACGTCGGCCTCGTAGGCCGCCATGGAATGCGCGGCCATCGGCCAGCGGCGCGGACCCGGCATTTCGATCGCCTCTGCCGGATGCCGCCAAGGCAGCAGGCGCGGTACCAACGGCACCAAGTCGCCGGGCCGGACGATGCGCGCCACCGGCACATCCGCCAGACACCGCGCCAAACCTGAAAAGCCGGCCCTCGGCGCGCCGAAGGTCACCAGGGCGCCCGGCGGTCGCGGCCAACCCCAGGCGCATGCCAGGGCCGCAAGGATCGTGGCTTCGGCGCCGCCTTTCGAGTGACCTGTGAGGACCACCCGACTGTGTCGCAGGAGCGGCAGCACGAACGAGGCGACCGAGCGGGCGGCGGCCAAGAAGCCCCTATGAACCCGGCATCCGAGTTCCGGCGCATACTCTGGCCAAGCCCGGATATCGGCGGCGATGTCCCAGCCTGGAGTGGTTCCGCGCATGCCGACCACGATCCAGCCATCCGTATGGCGTAAATAGACCTCGGCACCGCCGGCTTGGTGATCGGGCGGCACGGCGGGATCGTAGGCCGCCCGGCACACGGCGGCGCAGGCGACCAAGGGTGGCGCGGCGATGCTGACGGCGGCGGTCATCGCGCACCGGTAAGGCGCTGGTGCGCGTGTTCGGCCGAGGTCGCCGCCGCGTCCATCTCGGCCGGCGTCGGGTCGCGGCCGGCGTCCGTCATCACGGCGAGGCGCAGGCGCAAGCCGGCCATCTGGACGCGCGCCGCGCCATAGCGCGCCAGCGCCTGGGAGAGCCGGTTGATCACCGCGGCCACGACGGCGCCGCCGGGCGGAAGGGTGGGAAGACCGGGCGCCTGGATCGAGCCGGGCGCATCGAGGATGGCGGAGAACGCGAGCAGGCCGGCCGCCGCCGTGGTCAGATCGGGTGCTTCGCCAAACGCGACCTGAGCGCGCGCGGTAGTCAATGCCGGCCAAACGGTGCTGGCGATGGCCTTCAGGTTGACGACATTGTCCGGTGCCGCCTCCGGGGTCGCGGCATAGTCGGCCGCCCAGGACGCCGTGGCCTCGAACAGCCCGATCGCGCGATAGACGCGCTGCGCCGGGGTGTCGGCCCGGCCGGCCAGCGCGTCGGCGGCGCGGTCGGACGCATCGCAGGCGGTCAGCGCGATGAGCATGAGAAAGCAGCCGCAGATCGCGGCGATGGCCTTGCGCATGAATGATCCTTTCGGGAGAGGAGCGGCAGCCGTGCCGCGCGGGGATGGATAGGCCTGGCCGCGCGGCCAGGCCTGGACTTCATTCGATCAAGCCGGCAGTTCCGCGCCGGTCAGCACGGCCAGAGCCAGCGCGTAATTCGCCTGGCGATCAGCCAAGCCGTTGGAGCCGCCATTGACGCGGCGCGTCACGGCCGCTACGTCACCGCTGTCCGCGACCCTGTTCAGCGCGCGGAGGTCCCAGAACCAGCCGGCCGACTGCGCGGCCACGATCGGCACTTCCAGCAACTGAGGCCCGGCCAGCAGATCGAGACCAAGGGCCTGACCGCAACTGCGGTAGTTTTCGCGGCCGGTGATTTGGATCAAGCCGCGGCCCTTGAAACGGTTGCCGTCGCCACTGTCCTCGTCGCCATTGCCCAGGCGGTTGGCGTAGGCCCGGTTCGCGATGGCTTCGGGCCGGCGCGCGTAGGCCGCCTGGATTTCCTTGGTCGGGAACTTCTTGGGAAAGACGCTGGCTAGGCCGGCCGCCGAATAGTTCAGGTTTTCGACGACGTGCGCGAGGTGTCCCGACTCGTGCGCGACCTGCGCGAGAAAGGCCGCCTGCCGCATCGGGGTGTCGATGCCGAACTGGGCGCAGGCGTCGATCAGCGGCTGGGCGAAGCGCTCGATGTTGGCTTTGGTGGCCTTGGGGATCGCCGTCCGTATGAGGTCAATGGTCAGCATGCTCACTCCTCTTCGTTGACTTGCGCGCCCGTGTCCGGATCGACGCCGGCCCGCCGCGCACCCCAGGCCAGCATCAGTTCGATAACCTGCGGCCCGAGGTATGATGTGGCGGAGATGAAGCCGGCGGAGGGCAACCCCGCTAACCCCAACCATTCGGCGATGCCGCCCGCGACCACGCCCATGCCGATGGCGACGCCCAGTTCCCAGACCGTCTGCATGGACATGAAGGACTTGCGCTTGCCCAGGCGAACCAAGTTCAAGACGTAGAGCAGGCGCCCGATGAACGCCCATCCGATCGAGATCGCGGCGGCGGCTATCGTGGCGAGGTGATCGGGCGGCATGGATTTGTCTGGCATCATGGTTCCCCAGTGTGTGTCGGGTCAGGCGGTCGGCACCTCGGCGGACACCGAACAGGTGTAGCCGCCGTCCTCGAGCTTGTGTTCGACCTTGGTGGTCACCCACGCCCCATCCACGCCGGCCCGAAACCCGCTCAGCGTCAAAGCACATTCGGCGGCCAAGTCCGGCCGTCCGGACAGGCTGAGTTCCAGCGTCGACTTGCCGCGCTGATACTGGTCCAGCTTGGCGCTGGCGGCGCGGCGGGCCTGATCGGCCGAGGGATAGGTGTGGCGGATGGTGTGGACCGGATCGCCCGCGCCGGCCTTTTCGGCCGTCAGCTTGGCGCCGCTTTCGTCCTGCCATTGCGCGACCACCGTCTTCGCCGCGCCGCGCTCGGCCATGGTGACGCGCCAAGTGTCGACGTCGCCGGGCGCCAGCGCGATGGCCGGCATGGCCTTGCCGCTGGCCGTCTTCGCCTCGCCGCGCGCCGCGAACAGCAGCTTGCCGTTGGCGACCTTCGCCACCGCGCCATTGTCGCGGGCCAAGCGCAGCAGCAGGTTGATGTCGCTTTCCTCGTTTTGATCCAGGTGCGGGACGGTGACGCCCGCCAACTCGCCGCCCACCACCGGCTCAAGCCCATGCTCGGCGGCGATGCCTTCGACGATCGCGCCGATGGTGGTGTCATGCCAGGACCGGCTTTGAGTGCCCTTCAGCTTTCCCGGCGCGGCGCGGTCCTGGCTGTCCGAGGCCTTGGCCCGGATCCTCATCTGCATTTCCGGGCCGGACATCTCGACCTCGTCGACGCGATAGGTGCCCAAGGCCATCGCCCCGGTCGCCGCATAGCCGATCGACACGGTCAACTCGGCCCCGGTCGCCGGCACGGCCAGCGCGCCATCGCGATCGTCGAGCAGGATGTCGACCGTGTCGCTTTGCCATCCAGCTTCGTCGGTGACGGTCAGCGACACCAGGCGGTCGGCGATGGCGGCCGTCACGTCGCGGCCATCGGCCAGGACCGTGAAGATGGGTCTCATCGGATGTCAGTCCCACAGGCTGATGACGGAACGCCGCGGCGCGGGCGGCAGATCGGGCAGTTCGATGATGACGCCGGCCGCGAAGGTCGGCGTCATCAGGTCGGCCAGTCCGGGATTGGCGGCCAGAACCGCCTCGACCGCGCCCGTCCGGCGGCCGTAATGCTTCCAGCACAGCCGGTCCAGCACGTCGCCATCCTTGGTGCGATAGCGCGTCATACCCGGCCCTCCCCGCCCTGCTCGAAGTCGTCGGCGTAGGAGCGCAAGGACAGGCGGAACTCGACCTTGCGCGGCGCGCCGCCTGGCAGGAACACCGTGTCGGTCTGCTCGATCGAGACGATCACCCACCGCCCCAAGCCATAGCCCGACCCGGACACCAGCATCAGCGGCTCGCCCGACGACGCCTCGCGCCGCATCGCGTCGATCTGTCCCAGCCCGCCCCGGAAATGCGGGTGGATCACCCCATCGAAATCGATCGTCTCGACGCCCGGCCCGACATACTGCATGGCCGAGCGCCGCCCGATCCGCTTCTGCTCGGACCAGCGATACTCGGCCGCCCGGCGCATCGTCTGATAGGCCGCCGTGCCGATGCCGAAGCGGTACCCGCCCAGGGCCATCATCATTTCGGTCATTCGCGTCACCTCCCTTGCGTCGGGTGATGCGAACGACGCCGTCACCCCGCCAATTTCAGCCCGAGATAGAAGGTGATCCCGCACACCTGTCGCGGATGGCCGAGGGCCGTCAGCACCCGGCCGAAGCGGTTCTGCGAGATCGGACGCTCCTCGATTTCGCGGCACCAGACCTGATAGGCGGTGAACAACTCCGCACCCAGAATGCGGGCGGAGGGCTCGGCCTCGGTGCGGTCCAGCAGGAACTCCCGCACCTGGGACACTTCCGGTATGTCGCCCTCGCCGGGCGAGGCGCCCTCGCCCGCCCTCGCCAGCAGCGGCGGCAGCGGTGATTGCGCCCATAGACGCGCCGCCGCCCTCTTGCCGCCGACGACGCGCGCCTCGCGGATCAGCACCAGCCACAGTCGGACGAGTTCTTCCTGTGCGCCCAAGGGATCGTCCTCTTCGGACGCGTTGGCGTCGGCTTCGACCGGCACCTGATAGCGCCCGGTCTTGCGGATCGCCGGCAAGACCTCGCCCACCACCCAATTTTCGAAGCGCTCGGCCGCCGGCAACCTTGACCGCATGATGAGACGGTACAGGTCGCGTTCGGGAATGATGGTCGTCTGAGGGTCCAGGTCAGGGGGTAACGGTTCGTTACTCCGGGGGGAACGAACCGTTACCCCCCTTACCGGCCGGGCGCATTTGCAATGGTCGGAGACCGCCTTCCTGGTGTTCTCGTATCCAAGAATGGTGGCGACATCCTTGGCGACGAACCACGTCTCGCCGTCGATTTCGACCACGCGCAAGCGCGCGCCCTCGAACTGAAAGGGGATCACACCGCTCATGGCCCGCCCTCACTGAATGGGTGACAGCAGGTCGAGGAGGGCGCTCTCGGCCAGCAGATAGTCCAACTCCTCCTCCGCCGCCCCGCATTGGTGCTGATCGGCCGCGCGCATCCGCGCCACGAGCAGGCGCAGTTTGTCCGTCGCCTGCGACACCCCGCCGCGCTGGTCGATCAGTTCCCGTGTCAACCGTTCCTGAAGGTCGCAGACGCGACGCATCTTGCTGTCGGGCACGTCGATCTGATCGAGCGCCCGGATGACATACGCCAACCCTGTCGCGCAGGCATCGGCGATGATAAGGTCTTCAACAGCCTGGGGCATGTGGTCAGATCCTTGCACCCTGGGTCAGGCCCGATCGGAAGTACCAGCCTCCGATCGGGCCGCTTCGTTGTTGCGAAGTGAGTTCATCATGCCTACACTGCGCCTACACGTCAAACCAAAATCGTAGGCATGGTGATAGCATGGCGAGGACAAACCCGCTGGGTGTCAGGGTTGAACCAGAGGTGAAAGACGCCCTGGAGCGCGCGGCGAAGGCCGATGACCGCTCGGTATCGTCCTTGGTGGAGCGCATCCTGAAGGCGTGGCTGATCGAAAAGGGCTACCTGGAAAGGTCGCACTGACGGGATCGACTCCCATCCTGACTTGATCTATCGTGATCATCGCGATCCTGCCGCGATGGATATCACATGGCCCTCTTCTTTTTCCTGCTGACACTGGCCCTCCTCATCGCGCTCCTGGTGGGGCTGATCAAGCCGGCCTTGGTTCGACAGCCACGACGAGGTCGGGCTGTCTTGGTATTCGGCGGCGGCGCCTTGACCGCCCTCATCCTGTTCATCGCCGTGCTACCACCCCCGCCCCCGCCCCCGCCGTCCCCTGCGGCTTCCGCCGATCCGCAGATCGCCGCGAAGGACGAGGACGACTTGTTCGCCCGTTTCTGCGAATACGAAAAGGCGCGGTCGGCGGTCTCGGCGGCGGTGACGCGTGAGATCGGTGCCAATCCAGAAGACACGCTTCAGCCTGGCGATGTCGTCATGCTGAAGGAGTCCGCAGTTCTCGGCCCGGTGATCGAGACGAGATCATTGTCAGATGAAGAGACCCTACAGGCACTGCAACGCCTTCAGACAATGCCGGCCGGTGATCGCATCGAAGTCTTGGAACGAGCATTCGCCAGCACGGGCTCGCTGGCCTACCGCGTGCGCTGGATCGAGCGGGACGCGGTGGGTTTCGTCAAGCCGATGGCCCTCATGTGGATGTCCGACAACGCAGCCATTTCCGCCCACGTGACACTCCGCGACAAGCTCCTTACGGAGCGGATGCAGCCGTTGAAGAAGCGCCTGTTCGAGGATGCTGGACTTAATTTCAACACGGTTTCGCATCAAGGATTGAGCAATGGTTGGCTCCTGAAGTGCAAACAACAGTAACCAGCCGGCGCGACGCCCGGTCTTCCCTCTCTCAGCGTTTCGCCGTCGCGATGGCGTGACGCATCGCCGCATCGAATTCCTTTTCCATATTGTCGTCCGCCGACCGGCGGACGACGTCATGGAACGCGAACACCGGCTGGTAGCGGGCCTCGCGGCCGAACGACATGACCGGCACCACCTTCTTGCCGCCCATGTAGATGCCGGGATGGAAGTGCTTGGCGCGGCCCGTGCCCCCGACGAAGTAACGATCATTCCGGCGCACGCCCTTGCCCGGACCCTCGCCCCGATTTTGCGTGGGGTCCGGCGAGGCCCGCAAATAGGACAGTATCTTCACGATCTGTCCCGCGCTCATGTTGCCGTGGCGATCCATGGTCGCCTCTTCGCCCGGCATGGCCATCATGCCGGCGGGCAAGATGTCGTGATGCCGGAACGCCCGTTCGAACCGTTTGACGCGACGCGGCCCGCCATACACGCCGGGGAACAAGTATTTCGCGGCCGGCGTGCCCTTGCCCGCGAAATGGCGGAAGAACACTTCGGACACGAGGTCCGCCTTGGTGGCGGGTCGGATCGCCAGACTGCGGATGGTGAAGCGAGTCGGTCGATCGAACACCCGCAGCATTTCCTCCTGCGCCGCCAACTCGGCCTTTTTCGCCACCCTGGTCAGCGCCAAGGCCGCCGCGAACCGCGCCTGCCCCTCCAAATCGCTCAGCGCCATGCGAACCGAGCGATCGTCTTGCTTGAACATCAGCTTGATCGGCATGATTGCCCTCCTAATCGTAGTTGGCCGCCCGGCGCTTGGCGTCCGCCTCGCGCATGGCGTCTTGCATCGCGACCTTGACCAATCTGGCGATTTCCTTCTCGTCCATTCCCGCGGCGGCGTGGATCGTGATGGTTGAGGTGACCGTGATCGGGGCCGCCGCACCCGCCGCCGGACCCTGCGTCGACGATGGGCGCAGGGGCACCACCGTTCCCGCCGCCCCGGAACCGGCGCCGAAGGTCGCCACCGCGCCCCCGAGCTTCGGCCGGTTGTCGTTGGCCGCCAGGGCCGAGCCGATCGCCGGCTTGGCTGGCTCGTCGCCCTCGCCGAACACCGAGGTCCAAGCGGACCCCAGCATTCCCTTCAACGACCGTAGCGGCTCGATCAGCGCGCTGGTCAGGTTCTTGATGAGATCGCCAGCCCGCGCCATGATCCCGCCGAACAGGTCGCCAAAAAACCCGCCCAGGCCCGACCACGCCTCGCCGATGGTCGCCACGATGGACGATCCGGTGAAAAGCGCTTTGAAGTCGCTCCACAGATTTCCGACATAGTTGAACAGATCGCCGAAGAACGGCCCGACATGCTCCCAATTGGCGATCAGAATGCCCGCCGCGATGGCGATGGTGCCGATCACAAAGCCGATGGGGTTGGCCATGAACGCCAGCCCCAAGAGCCGCCATCCGGTCGCCACGAGGGGGAGCGCCTTCGTGGCCAGACCCCAGAGGGACGCGCCGAACGAGACGACGCCGGTGATGACCGATTTGACCACCCCCCCGGCGCCCAGCAACGCGGTCTTCGCCGCGGCGGTCTGCGTGGCGGTGGCGAACAGGGCCGTCCGGCCGGTGGCCAAGGTATAGGCGATGTCCAGCGCCAACACCGCCTTTCGCAGGGCCAGCGCGCCGCCCACCACGAACGTCCAGCCATAGCCCAAGGCGATCGTCGCCACCTTCAGCCCCACCAACCCCGTCGCGCTGCCGATCACCACCGTCGTCAGTGTGGGAAAGGTCTCGACCAAGGTGGCCGCGAACCGCGCCACGGTCGCCAGGGGCGCCACCACGGCGTTGATGCCGGGCAACAGCACGGTGCCGAAGGACGCGGCCAAGTTGGTGACGCTGTTGGCCAAGATATCCATCTGGCCCCGACTGCTTTTCCGAAAGGTTGCATAGGCCTTGTCAACGGTACCGACCGAGCCTTCCAGTTCTTTCATATCCTGCCGCAGTTTGCCGCTTTCCTTACCCAAGAGGTGGATGCTCTTGACGCCCTCGTCACCGAAGACATCTTGCAATTTGTCGATCGTCTTCTGGTCCATACCATCGAACCCACCGATGGCCGCTTCAAGATTTTCGAAGGTGGCGATGAAGTCCAACTGGCCGTCTTTTGTGTGGGCCAGATCGAAATTGAATTCCTTCGATGCCTTGGACAACCCGCGCAATGTGGCCGTCAAGGCGGTGCCCGCTTCGCCGCCCTCCAAACCGGAGCTATTCAGGCGGCCCAACAGGACGATCTGCTGCTCCATCGCCACGTTGTTTGCCAGGACGGCGGGTGTCGAAGTCTTCATACTTTCGCCGAGTTGGCCGAAATCACGTATTTGGTATTTGAACTGAGCCTTGGTCAGTAGATCGCCGATCTTGCGCATCTTATCATCGGCGGTACCGGCGAACTGGTGGCCCATCTTGTTGTAGCTGCGGGCCATGATTTCACCCACCCGCTCGGGATCGCCCGCTGTGACCTTGGCCACCTTGGCCGCCACCTCGGAACCCGCGTCGGCGGCGGAGGCTTCAAGGCCCGCGCTGTTCATCGCGTATTTGATGTTCAGCATCTCGTTGGTGTTGGTCAGGCCATTGTTGGAGAACGCGACCGCGTGCCGTGTCGACGCCTCCAAAGCCCTGGCCTGAGCCTGGGCCTGTGTTTCGCCCACCCGCGTGGTGGCGTTGATGACCGTACCCAGGCGGACCTGGGCTGTCTCCAAGTCCATGGCCGCCTTGACCGGTGCGGCGAACGCGGCCCCCAGGGCCAGGGCGTCCACCGCTTGTCCGCGCAGATCGGCCCGCCGGCTCTTCACGGCATCCATCCGCGCATTCGTCTGCGCCAGCGCGTCGTACTTGCGTTTCAGCGCCTCCGCGGTCCTGGCCAGCCGCTGCTCCTCGTCGGCCAGCTTGCCGGTCGAGACCCCAGCCCGCTCCAACTCGGCCCGCATCGCGCCCAGGGCGGTCTTCTGATCGACGTAGCTCTGTCGGGCCTTGTCGGCCGCCGCCGCCGCCCGCGAGATGGCTTGGCGCATCCGCTCGGTGGGTTGGTCGGTGGCCTGGATTTCGCGCTTGAGGGTTTCGAGGCGCTGCTTCGCGGCCAGCCATTCCTTGCCGGCCGCCTTGACGGTCTCTTGATGACGCTTGAAGGCCGACAGCCGGGCGGCTTCCCCCTCGACTTGCGCCATGACCGCGCCCAAACGTCCCAGTTGCGCATTGGCCTGACCGACCGTACTTTTGAACGCGGCGCCAATGGCGGCGCCGATGACCACCGACAGCATTACGGACTTGGACATGCAGTACCTCGTCTTCCTGGGATGGTTCGCGGTGGAAACGCTGGTCCGGTTGGCGGCCGGCGATGGCTTCGCCGATGCCGCCGCCCAGTCGTGGGCGCACGCCCTGTTCGCGGGTCTCGCCGTCCTGGTGGTGTCGCTGGCGATGCGGGATTTCAGCGGTCCCGCGCCATGTCCTCGTGAACCGACAGCGCCGCCGCCATCCAATCGCTGAACGCCTCATCCTCCATGTCGAGGATGACGTCCGGCGGCCAGCCGGTCAGCAGCGACAGCGCGATCACGGCTTTTCGGGGCTCGCCGTGTCGCCACGGGTAAAACCCAGATAGGCGGTCTGCAACTTGGCGTAGTCGACCTCGTCCATCTCCATGATGACGGCCGGGTCGACCTCGCACAGATTGGCGAACAGGCGGACTTCCTTTTCGCCGTCGTCGCCGCCGCCCCTGGTCGCGGCGATGCGGTCGCGCACCTTGCAGCGGCGCACGGTCAGGGTGGCGTGGCGGTTGCCCTGGAAGAGCACGGGAAAGTCCAAGGTGACGGTGGCGCTCATGATGGTGCCCTCACATGCCAAGGGCCGCGCGGATCGCGGCCATCTGATCCGCGCCATTGATGACGCGGGTCATGTTGTCGACATCGATTTCGATGACGGCCGAGCCGTCGATCTCCAGCTTGTAGTAGCGGCAACTCATGCTGGCCTTCAGGCTGCCCTTGTCGCCGGCCTTCCAGTTGCCCGCGTCCAGTTCCTTGTACATGCCGCGCAAGGTGCAGACCATCGGCACCACCGCGCCATCGGCGCCCTGCTGCGCGCCGCGCAGGGTGAGATTGACCTGTTTGCCGTCGAGCAGGCCGAACTGGCGATAGATCACCGGATCGTGCTCGGACACGGTGAAGCTGGCCTCCAACTTCTCCATGCCCATGTCGATTTCGCCGGGCGCGTCCATGCCGCCGCCCCGGAACTCCTCGGTCTTGATCGCCAGCTTGGGCGGCCCGACCTCGTCGACCCGGCCGGCGAAGCCATAGCCGTCGACGAACATGCTGAAGTTCTTCAGCACCTTGGGGATGCTCATGCGAACAGCTCCTCGAGATAGTCGTTGACCATGCGCGAGCGGAAGGTGATGTGCTCGGCCGGATAGGGCGGGGTGAAGTCGAAGTCGAAATAGACCTTGCCCTGGGAAATCTGATCCGGCGTGTTCAACTCGGGGTCCGCCCAGCAGCGTCCGCCCAGCAGGGCGCCCAGCACGGTCAGGTGCCGCAGATAGGCGTTCACGCCGTCCGACACGTCGGTGATGTAGGTCTTGACGATGTTGCGATCGACGGCCCACATGTGGCTGCGCATCACGCTGTCGTTGATCATGTCGGCGGTGCGCCGCACGGACAGGAAGGCCCATTTCGGGTCGGACGAGCAGGTGCGGTTGCCCCAGAGTCGATAGCCGTCTTCCTGGATGATGGTCGCCACCTCGTTCTCGTTGAGGTAGTTGGCGCGGCAGTTGGTGTCGCCCAGCACGAAATCCACCGGGCGCGTGGTGCCGACGATGCCGAACATCTCCAGGTTGGACGGGCTCCACCAGAAGCCCCGCTCGTTGTCGCTGCGCGCGATCATGCCGGCCACCCGCGCGCTGGCGGGCTGATCGATGGCGGCGTTGGTGGCGGTGTCCCAGACCTTGACCCACGGGTCGACCACGAACAGCCGCGCCGAGCCGAAATCCTCGCGGTAATCGATGGCGGCGGAGTCGGTGGTGTTGGGGCCATCGGCGATGATCACCGCGCGCAGCCGGTTGGCGATGCCCAGCATCTCAGCCACCACGGGACTGGCCAGCACTTGGCCGTCGATCTCGGGCCGCTGATGGGTGAAGCGCGGCGCGATCAGGATGCGCGGCTGCACCTTGACCACCGATTGCGCGGCCAGCAGGCCGTACAGGCCGGTGTAGCCGCCGGTGACCTCGTCGACGCCGCCGATCACGTCGGCCAGCAGAACCTTGGCGGGGTCCAGATGGGTGAAGCCGACATCCAGCGTGGCCCCCTCGACGATGCCGCCGCCGGGCTTGCGGGTGATCACGCCGGCATAGTCGTCGACCTCGTAGTCGACGTTCTCGGTCAGGGCGATGGTGTAGCTGACCAGCAGGGTGGCGCCCGCCGCGATGCCGCCACCCGGCAGGCGGGTGATCACGCCGGCCGCGGCGGTGTAATCGGTGTCCAGGACGAAGACGGTCTCGCCGCTCAGACTGCCGACCTCGACCACGTTGGCGGCGGCCGGCAGCGTGATGGTGCCCGCCGCGTCCAACCGGATGTCGGCCATCACCGGGCCGAGCACCGTGACGGCCGACACGACGCGGCGTCCCAGGTCGATCCGCCCGGCGGCGTCGAAGGCCATGGGCTGGGCGGCCACCGTCGTCAGGTGCGCGAGGTGGGTGGGATCGGCAACGTTGATCACCACGACCATGGCGCCCGCCTGATCGAACATGCCGTCCAGCGCCTCGGGGATGCTGTAGCCGCCGCCCGGCGCGCCGAACGCCTTGACCGCCTCGATGCGGCTGCCGGCGATCAGCACGGGGGTGTTGACCGGGCCGCGCGGCGCGGTGCCCACCAGGCCGATGATCGACGACTTGACGGTTCGTATCGGGCGCGGGCCGTCGTCGATCTCGACGACTTCCACGCCATGCAAAAACTGTTCGGGCATTCCCGATGCTCCCTCGCTGGGGGTCTGACACGAAAAAGCCCGCCAATCGGCGGGCTGCGGATGGTGATTGATGACCCCGACGTTATTCGGGCCAGCCGCCGGTGAGGTCGAAGGTGGGCAGAGACTCGGGCGGCGTGGTCATGATGTCGGTCTCGATGGCGTCCGAGGCGTCGCGGATCGCCTTGACGGCCGCCCACAGCCCGCCGATCGCCGCCACCTCGGCGGTCTCGTCTGGCGTCAGCGCGCGCTGCATGCCAATCCGGGTCAACTCGACGGCGCGGGCGGTGGCGTTCGACTGCTTCCAGCTGGGCACCTGGGCCAGAATGCGGCGCCCGGCCTCGGCTTTGACGAGGGCGACCAGCGCGGCGCGCATGGCCTCGGGATCGGGCGCGACGGGTGCGAAATTGGCCGGCGCCAAGCCGGCTGGGGTCACTCTCTGGGGCATTTCGTCACCATTGCATGGAGATGGCATGGAGCCGCTGCTCGGCCCCGGTGGTGCGCACGCGCCACCGCATGGACTGGCCGACCGGCTGACCGGACAGCGGAATGGTCACCGACAGGATGTCGACCCCGGCGACAGTCGCTTGTTTGACGGGGGTGGCGGCGGTCCAATGGGCGCCGTTGTCGCGGCTGGCCTCGACGATCAGGTCCGTGCCGAGCACCACCGCTCCGATCGGCTGGTGCCGCAGCACGAGACGCGCCGACGACGGCACGCCATCGGCGGCGTAGGCGGCCGACGTCGCGGTGAACGTCCCGGCCGTCCGAAGTTCGACTTCCGTGATCGAAAAGTACGCCCATTTGGTGTCCAGGGCGACCCGCCACCAGCGGGCGGCGGTGAGCGGGATGGGGTAGTCCACCCAAACCGCTTCGCTGGTATGCGTCGCCGCGAAGACGTCCGTCCAGGCGCCATCCGAGCCATTGCTCGAATTGGCGGACCATTGGAGCCGAAAGTCCTTGACGCCGTAAACGGCCGGCGTGCTGATCATCCGCAGCGCGCTGATCGTCTTCGCCGTTCCCAGATCGACGGCCCACCACGCACTCGCGTCCGCGACCGCGGCGATCCATCGGGATGTCCCGTCGGTGACCCCGTCCACGACCCTGTTCGGCACGTACCCTTCGTGGATCGACGACGCGTAGGTGTAGGCGCCCCGGCCGTCGGTGGCGTCCGCCACCAGCGCCGATGTCACATAGCCGGTGGTCAGCACGGCGTCGCTCAAGCCGGCGTCGAGCCCCGTCGCATCGGTGAACTCGTCCACCACACCATCGACCATGCCATGCGCCGCCCAGCCCGCAGCGATGAGTTGCCACATGGCGATCACCATCAGATTGGTTTCGAGCGCCGTCGTGTCGGCGGCGTCGATCGCCACTTGCATCACCTCGTCGCCGCCAAGGTTCAGGATGGCGACCGTCGCCCCGCTGAACTGGAGCTTCGCCGCCAATGACCCCGGCGCCGCGTCGGTGTCAAACGCGCGGACGCGACCAGCCAGGGCGTCGAACCCCTCGATCGCCGCCGCGATCCGCGCGACGTCGTCACGCTGGCTGTCCGCGTTCGGCGAGGGCAGCGGCAGGCCGAAATGCGTTGTGGTGTTCGTCATCGGTTCCTCACGTCACGATGCAGCGCAGGCGGCGGACGCGCGGCCGGGCCGCCGCCGAGCCGGCCAACGTCAGGCGCAGCCGCGTTTGCGCGGCGGTGTGCGCCGGCAGGATATGGCTGAATTCCTCCCAGCCGTCGCCCACCGCCTGACCGGCGGTCAGCGGCACCTCGACCCATGCGCCGTCGCCCGCCTGCACGGCCGGCGTGACGGTCGCGGTGCCCGGCTTGAAGGCCTCGTAGACCACCCGGACCTTGGCCGCCGTGCCGCAGGGAAAGGCCCGGCTGACATAGGTCGCGCTGTCCGACAGCACGCCGAAGATCGCCTGGATGCCGGGATGCAGGACCGGACTGCGCAGATCGGTGCCCTCGAGGACGGCCTGCACCGTCAGATCGCCGGTCAGTCGGAGCGGCAGGTTCATCGGCTGGCCGTCCGCCAGACTGTAGATCGCCCCGTCCGGCGCGGTCAGGCGCAGGGCGATGCGGGTGGCGGCGTCGGGGCGTTCGGAATTGAACAGCGCCACCAGGTCGGAAACATCGGCGGCCCCCAGCACGCCCAGCGACACGGCGCGACTGGTCGCGGTGAACCGGCAGCCCAACAGCCGGAAGGTCAGGTCGGCGGCCTGATGCGGCGTCCAGGTCGAATTATTGCTGGAACTCAGCAGCACGCCGATCTGATAGGGCTGAACGGTGACCCACCGCTGCCGCGTTTCGTCGAACTTGCCCAGTTCGGCGATCGACACTTCGGCGTCGGCATCGTCGCACAACACCACGATGGCGAATTCGCGACCGGCTTCCAGCCACACCGGCCGCCATGCAACCCGCGTGGGCTGGCCATCGGTGCGGATGTCGGCGGGCACCAGCCGGGTCTCGGCCAGCACCGTCACGGCCGGTAGGCCCAAAAGCACGTCGCGGATTTGCACCACGACCTGGCTGGCGCCCTTGGCCCGGAACCACAGGTCGACGCCGCCGATGTGGCGGCCATCGGGCAGCATGAAGGTCTGAGCCACCGGATCGACGTGGAACTCCTCGATCGTGGCCACGCGGCGGCGCACCTCGGTCGCGATGCGCCCTTCGCCGACGAAGGTGGCGACCCCCAGGCCGGTGGCGCGGCAGGCCGCCTCGACCCGCTTGGCGCCGCTCGGAACATCGGGCGGGATCTGGAAGTCGTACTCGACCACCCCCGCGCCGTTTGCCACCATGCCGCCGCCCACCTGGATGCCGTCGAAGCGGATGGCGTCGACGATCTCGCCCGGCCCCAGGTTTTCGATCTTCACGTGCAGCGAAATCCGCCGCAGAAACTGCGCCGCCGTCTCGGATCGCTCGACCGTCTCGATCCGATCTTCCAGCGTCGTGGTGTTCGCAACCCGCGAGACCCCGTCGACGAAATGACCCACGCGCAGGAACCGCACACTGTCCCCGCCCCAAACATCGCGCCGCTCGGTCCAGCGATCGACTTGTGGCGTGACGGTCAGCTTGGGCGGGATCGGCGCGAAGGCCATGTACGGGTTGACCTTCATGCCGCCGGTCACGAGTTCCTGCGACAGGACCGGCTCCAGGGCATAGGTCAGCATGTGCTGATCGCCGGCCGCCAGCGGGTCGGTGAAGATCGGCGCGATCGGCAGGGTCAGTTCGCCGGACACGATCGCCGCGTCCTGGATCACGCCGGCATCGCGCATGTCGTCATCCAGGAACGGATCGACGAACAGTCCTTTAGCTGTGGTCGGCTCGCGCGCCGTGGCGTCGGATTTCAGCCGCTCGATCGCCACTAGGTCGAACAGGACGTCGACGCGATTGGACAGCGCCCGCAACTCGCCGACCGGCATCACTTTCGGCGCGTCGAGGATGACGCGCGGCATCGCCCACCAGGTCTGGTCGAGGGTCGCCAGCGGCAGCATGCCAGCCGGCGCCGCCGGCACCGCCGGGCCGATCAGATCGCCGACGCCACGCACGCGATGGCAGCGGCCGTCGCGGTCCATCACGAGGCGATCGAAGCGGCGCAGCTTGTGGCGATAATCGACCATCACCAGCGAACCGGAGACGGCGCCGCCCACCGTGAAGCCGGCGTCGTCGGCGAGCGTCACCGTCCCATCGGTGAAATACTTGTAGGTCACCGTGTAGGACGATCCCGGCGCGGGCTCGGCCCCGGCCAGCGACCAGTCCACGCCGTTGCCGGTCAGCTTGCAGTCGCCGCCCACCACGTAGTTGGTGGCGCCTTGGGCGACCGACACGATCTGGAGCACCGACACGTCGGGCAGTGGGTCGACCGCGCCGGTATAGGCGCCATGCACCAGCATCACATCGACGCGTTGCGCGGTCACCTTGACCTCGACCAACTCGGCCAGCGGCCCATGCACCACGTCGATCCGCATGACGCCCGAGCCGTTGGGCGCGAAGGTGTGGGGCTCCGCTTCGATCAACATCAGGTCGGGGTCGGCATCGAAGGTCAGGCGCGTGGCGGTCGGCTTCTCGATCTCATAGCCGTCCACATGGGCGCGGCCCTCTTGCAGCGAAAAGACCTGCTGACCCGCGACGATGTCGAGGGCGCGCGGGGCCAAGCCTTCGACGACGTAGGTGCCGCCGGTCGAGGCCCGGTCGTAGCGCGCCAGCGCCAACTGTACGCCGTCAAGCTGGGGTGGGGGCGCCATGGCGTCGAGCACGCCGTTGGTGGCGCTGAACACCCGGTAGAAATCGCCGGCCGCGCCATCGCCCAGGACGCCGGCCCGCCAGCCCCACTCCAGCGTGATGGCGCGGCGCGCGGCGCCCGGCTGCTGGTAATTGTGGGTCTCGACGGCCGGATCGAGCAGCGACGGATCCTCGAGTTCGGTGACCGTCGTCTCGACGACATGCACGCCGATTTCCGCCAGCCCTATCACCGGGATGGTCATCGACCCGGCCGCGACCCCACGCACCGCGCCCCGTACCCAAAGAGTGCCTGCGCTCACGGAGGTTTCGCCGGTCTCGGCGTCGATGCGCACCTCGCAGCCGCGGATCACCGCGCCGTCCTTGAACAACACGGCGCCCAATTCGGCGATCCGCGCGGCGTGACGGGACTGCATCTCGTTCAACTCGGCGCCTTGCAGCGCGCGATCGACCCGATACAGGATGGCGTCGTACGGCTTGTTCTTGTTGAAGTGGTCGTAATGCCCGCTGATCGGCATCGCATATCTCCTAAATCGTCACCAACAACTCGAAGCTCTGCCGCACCGCCGGGCTGCGGATGATGCGCAGCCGTTCGAGCTGGAACAGCACGCCCGGCGAGGACAGATCGGTCGGCGCGAAGTAGCGCTGGCCCGGCGGCAGCCCCTCGACCATGGCGCTGTCGACGAACAGGCCGATCTCGCGCACCTCTTCGGCGGCGGCGTCGGCGAAGTCGAACGCGACCCGGACATACAGGTTGCGAGTCGGCGCGACCGAGCGGGCGAAGCGGCCGGCCGGGATGGCGATCTCGCCATCGGCGGCCTCGACCACGAACGCCACCTCGTCGACCAGGCGCCGGCCGATCTCGTCGACCAGCGCGATGGCGGCAACCGGGGGCGGCTCGGGCTGGGCATCCCAGGCGGGCAGGCCGCGTCCCCAGGCCAGATGCATCGGGCGCGCCGCGATGGCGATGGCCATCGCCACCCGTCCGCTGTCGGTCATGATCGACATGTCAATTCACCTCCACTGTGTTGACCGCGCCGGACGGCGTGCCCCACGGCGCCTCGGGCCAGGGGCCATATCCCCAGCCGGCGCGCCAC
>JADGAL010000059.1:524-13915 GCA_015232025.1 Alphaproteobacteria bacterium | reverse complement strand
CTGACGCCGCCCGGCCCGGCACCCATTGGCCCGGCGCCCAATCCCCTCGCCTCGAACGCGCCGCCTCCTCCGGCCGACGCGCCTTCGGCTGGCGAGCAGCCCCCGCCGACGCAGGATTTCCAGGCCCTCACCGAGGGTCTGCCGGTCATCCGGCCGGCCGCGCCCCCGCCGGTGGCCGAAGGGAGCGACGGCGTTCCCTTGCAGCCGCCCCCCCGCGAGCCGCCACCGGCGCCCAAGCTGGCCGACATCCCCGATCGCCCGGCGGACCAGGTCAAGCCGCTCGACAAGGGGCCGGCGGCCGGGCTGACCCACGCGACCGCGAACGGCCCGCAGCCGGTGGTCGCCAAGGACGGCCGCCGCCCGTGGAAGGTCTATGCCGGCCCGTTCAAGCCCGAGCCCGACAAGAAACTGCTGGCCGTGGTGGTGACCGACATCGGCTTGGCCGACGAGGCGACCGTGGCGGCGCAGACCAAGCTGCCCGGCGCGGTGACCTTGGCGATCAATCCCTATGGCCGCAACCTCGAACGGATCTCCGGCGTGATGCGCGCCGCCGGCCACGAGGTCATGGTGATGCTGCCGATGGAGCCGCCCGAATTCCCCCTGCACGACGCCGGCCCGATGTCGCTCTTGACCCGGCACACGCCGGTCCAGGCGCTGGAGCGGCTGGAAAAGGTGATGGGGCGCACGGTGAGCTATGTCGGCGTGACGGCGATCACGCCCTCGCCGGTGCTGGTCTCCGAGGTCATGCGTCCGGTCCTGCTGGCGCTGGACGAGCGCGGCCTGATCTTCGTCGGCGCCGCGATCAACGCGCCCCCCGGCCTGCCGGTGGTTCCCATCGACATCGTGGTCGACGACAAGCCGTTCCGCGCCGCCATCGAGGCGCGCTTCAAGCAGGCGCTTGAATTGCTTGAGAAGCAGGGACGGGCGGTGCTGTCGATCTCGGCCACGCCGCTTGGGGTCGAACGCCTGTATCATTTCCTGCGCGAACTGCCCTCGACCGTGCAATTGGTGCCGGTCACCGCGCTGGTTCAAACGGCGGAACCGCCGAAGGGGACGACGGGTGGCTGAGAAACCGTATCGCCAGGGCGTCGGCATCGCCCTGTTCGACCGGCGCGGGCTGGTGTTCGCGGCGCGCCGCATCGACACGCCGGGCGACGCCTGGCAGATGCCGCAGGGCGGCATCGACGAGGGCGAGACGCCCGCCCAGGCCGCCCTGCGCGAGTTGGAGGAGGAGATCGGCACCGCCAAGGCCGAAATCATCGCCGAAAGCCGCGACTGGCTCAGCTACGACCTGCCGCCCGACATCGCCGGCAAGGTCTGGAAGGGCCGCTTTCGCGGCCAGCGGCAAAAATGGTTCGCGCTGCGCTTCACCGGCCGCGACCGGGATATCGACATCGCCACCCGTCATCCCGAATTCGCCGATTGGCGCTGGATGCCGCTTGACGAACTGCCGCGCCTGATCGTGCCCTTCAAGCGCGCCTTGTACGAGCAAGTGGCGGCCGAATTCCGCCATCTCGCCCAGCCGGTGGCGTGACCCCCATGCGGTGGCTGGCCGTCCCGCCGCTGCTGTGCCTGCTGTGGCCGCTTCCCGGCCAGGCCGACTCCTGGACCCGCGCCGTGCCGGCCGAATTGAAGGGCGAATGGGCGTCCAGCGTGGAGGGCTGCGCCGACCGCGACGCCCGGCGACTGCAATTCTTCGACGCCGGTTTCCGCTGGGTGCGCAACCGCGAAAACCGCGGCCTCAATCGCGGCCTGTTCCAGAAGGAAAGCGGGGCCATCCTGTTCCGCTCGACCGACGAGAAGGACGACCAGCCCGATTGGCGCCTGCGGGTGGCCGGCGCCACGCTGGTGCGCGAGCGCTGGGGCCTGACCTATTCCGAATTCTACGTCCGCTGCCCCGAATAGCGGATTGCGCCGCCACCCGGCCGGCGCCACCCTGAAGCCATGCCCATCGCGCTCGCCCTTCTTCTGCTCGCCGGGTCGGCGGCGGCCCAGGACATCCAAACCGCCTCGCGCGTCGAGGAGGGCTTGGTGATCGCCACCCGCTGGTGCGCCGCCTGCCACACGGTCGGCCCCCAGGGAAGCGGCGCCGACATCGCGCCGACCTTCGACAACATCGCCGCCCGCCGCAATTCCGACGATCTGCGCCGCTTTTTGGCGGCGCCCCATGCCCCGATGCCCCGCCTGGACCTGTCGTTCGGCGAAATCGACGCGCTGGTCGCCTATATCGAAAGCTTCGATCGGGGCGGATGAGATTGCTTTTGACTCGCCTCGCTACTGACCCGTTTGACGTGGCGGAGCGCCACAGTGGAAAGCAGGTGGGGAAACACCAAGGACACCAAGGACACAAAGCGCGCGGCGAATTGCCCGCACAGTCCCGGTCTCTTGGTGGCCTTGGTGTCCTTGGTGGTAAACCTTTTTTCTGCTCGGTCAGTTCATTGGCTCGCCCGTATCAATGGAGGACGCACATGTCGCGCAAGATAGCACTGCTCGCGGTGCTCGGCCTGGCCCTGCCGGCCGCGGCCCATGGCGATGACCGCCAGGTGATGATGGAGGACGCCCTGAAGGCCGCCCCGCCCGGCATCGCCGACAAGGCCACGGTCCAGGACTGGCGGGGCAACGTGCTGCGACAGGGCACCGGCGAATACACCTGCATGCCGACCCCGCCGAACATGAAGGGCACCGCGCCGATGTGCTTCGATCGGGTCTGGATGGCCTGGGCCGACGCCTGGTCGAAAAAGGCGCCGTTCACCACCGACAAAGGCGGGGTGGCCTATATGATGGCCGGCGACGAGGGGGCCAGCAATTTCGACCCCTTCGCCGAACGCGGCACCGCCGAAAACCAGTGGGTGGTCGAAGGGCCGCACATCATGCTGCTGATGCCGACCCAGGCGATGGACGCCTTTCCGGTCGACCCCAACAATGGCGGTCCCTATGTGATGTGGAAGGGCACGCCCTACGCCCATGTGATGGTGCCGGTCGGGCCGCGCCCGGCGCAACCGCAGGTCTCGGAGATGAAGTAGGAACAAGCCCGCCCCGGCCGATCTTTGGCCGGGGCGGGCCGGTTCTCAATACATGTGCTGGCCGCCGTTGATCGACAGCGTCGAGCCGGTGATGAAATCGGCGTCGTCGGCGATCAGGAACAGCACGCCGCGCGCGATGTCGTCGGCGCGGCCCAGACGGCCCATCGGGATGCGGGAGATGATCTTCTCCAGCACGTTATGGGGCACGGCGCGCACCATGTCGGTGTCGACATAGCCGGGCGCGATGGCGTTGACGGTGATGTTCTTGGCGGCGCCTTCCTGGGCCAGGGCCTTGGTGAAGCCGTGGATGCCCGACTTGGCCGCGGCGTAGTTGACCTGGCCGTACTGGCCGGCCTGACCATTGATCGAGCCGATGTTGACGATGCGGCCGAAGCCGCGGTCGCGCATCGATTCGATCACGCAACGGCACATGTTGAAGCACGAGGTGAGGTTCGTGTGGATCACGTCCTCCCACTGCTCGTAATTCATCCGGTGCAGCGTGGAGTCGCGGGTGATGCCGGCGTTGTTGACCAGAACTTCGACCGGCCCGACCTCATGGGCGATCTTCTGCACCGCTGCGTCGCAGTCGGCGTAGTTGGACACGTCGAAGCGATAGGTCGGGATGCCGGTCTCGTCCGTGAACGCCTTGGCCGCGTCGACGTTGCCGAAGTAGTTGGCGACGACCCGATAGCCCTTTTCCTTCAGCGCGATCGAGATTTGCCGGCCGATCCCGCGGGTGCCGCCGGTGACTAGTGCTACTCGCCCCATTTTGTGTGTCCCTTTCTGTTCGTCCCTCGCCGGGCGGGCGTCGTGCCGACGCCCTTGGCCGCCGCCTCAATGGCGGCTGGAAGAAAAAACTCTGTTCGCCCCTCGCGAAACGCGCGCGTCAGCGCTCGACGCAGAGGGCGATGCCCATGCCGCCGCCGATGCACAGGGTGGCCAGGCCCTTCTTGGCGTCGCGCTTCTGCATCTCGTGCAGCAGCGTGACCAGCACGCGGGTGCCCGACGCGCCGATCGGGTGGCCGATGGCGATGGCGCCGCCATTGACGTTCACCTTGGCGGTGTCCCAGCCCATGTCCTTGTTGACCGCCATCGCCTGCGCGGCGAAGGCCTCGTTGGCCTCGATCAGGTCGAGGTCCTGGGGCTTCCAGCCGGCCTTCTTGAGGGCGGCCTGGCTGGCGGGAATCGGGCCGCAGCCCATGATCGAGGGATCGACGCCGGCCTGCGCCCAGCTGGCCACGCGGGCCAGCGGCGTGATGCCGCGCCGCTTGGCCTCGTCGGCGGTCATCAGGATCACGGCGGCGGCGCCGTCATTGATGCCCGAGGCGTTGCCGGCGGTGACCGTGCCGTCCTTCGAGAAGGCGGGGCGCAGCTTGCCCAGCGCGTCCGTGGTGGTGCCGGCGCGGACATACTCGTCCGTGTCGAACACCTTCTCCTCCTTGCGCGTCTTGATCACCACGGGGACGATCTCGTCCTTGAAGCGGCCGGCCTTCTGGGCGGCCTCGGCCTTCTGCTGCGAGGCGGCGGCGAAGGCGTCCTGGTCGTCGCGGGTGATCTGCCACTTGGTGGCGACGTTCTCGGCGGTGGTGCCCATGTGATAGCCGTTGAAGGCGTCCCACAGGCCGTCCTTGATCATCGTGTCGACCAACTGCGCGTCGCCCATCTTGGTGCCGTTGCGCAGATGGATGCAGTGGGTCGAGTTGCTCATGCTCTCCTGGCCGCCGGCGATCACGATCTGGGCGTCGCCCGAGCGGATGCCCATGAAGCCGAGCGCCACGGTCTTGAGACCCGAGCCGCACACCTGGTTGATGCAATAGGCCGGCACCTCGATCGGCAGGCCGGCGGCGATCGAGGCTTGGCGGGCCGGGTTCTGGCCGGTGCCGGCGGTGAGCACCTGGCCCATCACGACTTCCGAGACCTCGGCCGGGGCGACGCCCGAGCGCTTCAGCACTTCGCGGATCACCAACTCGCCCAGGCTCGAGGCCGAGAGGGCGCCGAGGCTGCCGTTGAAGGCGCCGACGGCGGTGCGCGCGGCGGCGGCGATGACGATATCGGTCATGTTCCTCTTCACTCCCTGAAAGAGACGGCGATGAACGGTTGAAAGGCGAGTGCCCGAAGGTCTATTCCTCACCTGTCTTAACTTACCCCCTCACCCTGGGCAAGCGCCGTTTCGCTTTGCAGCATAGGCTAGTCGGGGGGCAGGCGCCCCACCCATCTGGCGAGGGTTCCATAGACATCGGTACGGGCGCGACTTCCCGCCACCATGCCGATGTGACCGGTGGCCAGCCTGCGCCAATGCGCGCGCGGCAGGGCGCGCGCCAAGGCCAAGGCCGAGGCGGGCGGCACGATGCGGTCGCGGGTCGGCACCATCACCAGGGTGGGTTGGCGGATCGCCTGGGGGCGCACCGGCTGGCCGGCCACCCGCCACGCGCCGCTCGCCGTGACGTTGCGGCCATACCAGTCGAACAGGCACTCGTTGGCCACCCCGGCGACCAGCGGAATGCCGTCGTTCAGCCAATCCTCGACCGCGACGAACAGGCGCGCCTTGGCGCTTTTCGGATCGAGATCGAGGAACGAGCGGAATTTGCGACCGACGCTGGTCGGATCGACGCCCGCGAACAGCGCCTGGAGCACGTCGACCGGCAGGCCGCCGGCCTCGTCGATGGCCGGCCGCCAATCGCGCTCCAGCCCGGCGATCAGCCGCGCCTGGGCGGGCTGCGCGGCGTGGAAATCCCAGGGCGTGGCCAGCATCACCAGGGCGCGCGCCGCCTTAGGAGCCAAGGCGGCGGCGGCCAGGGCCAGCAGTCCACCCATGCAATAGCCGACCAGCACCGGCCGTCCGCCGGTCGAGTCGCGCATCGCGGCCATCGCCCGCAGCAGCCGGCCGCCGACATACTCGTCCAGGCCGAAGGCGCGCTCGGCCTCGCCCGGCCGCCCCCAATCGAGCAGCCAGGGGCGGAAGCCGCGACCGGCCAGATGCCGCATCAGGCTGCGCCGCTCGGTGAGGTCCAGGACATAGGCGCGGTTGATCAGCGAGGGCACCACCAGGACCGGGGCGCCCTGGTTGGCGCCGCCATAGTCGAGCAGGCGCGACGAGCCCTCGGTCCACACGGTCGGCGGCTCGGGCAGGCAGCGGCGCCAGGGATGGCCGCGATAGGCCAGCACGCCGTCGATGAACCGTTCGAAGCGGCGCCGGGTCTCGGCGGCGACCGCGTCGGCGAATCGGTCAGGGTCGATTCCGGCCAGGCTTGCGGCCAGTTCCTCGGCCGCCTGGGCCAAATGCGGCTTCCAATGCGGCCAGGCGCCCTTCGAGGTCGGCAAGGCGACGGTCGAACTCAGCAGGGTCGAGGCCTGGGTCACGCAGTGCAGCGGCAGCGGCCGCGGCCCCTGCCGCGGCGTCGAAGGTGTCTGCCGACGGGGCATCCGTCCGCTCCTCGAAATTCGGTTGCGGGGCGGCGGCGCCGGCCACGAAGGCGGCGGCGCCGCGAGCCATCAGGCGCACCGTGCGGGCCATCGCGTCCGCCACGTCGGGATCGGCGGCCAGGGCCGACATCTGGTCCTGCCAAAGGTCGAGGTAGCGCCGCGCGAGCGCTTCGATGTCCGGTGCGTCCGACATGGCCGAGACTATATTCCGCGCCGCTTCGCCCACGCAAAAAGATTCATCTCGCTTTACGGGACATCGGAGCGAAAATGGCTTATATGAGGTTTGTTACCCAGACGAGCGAGCGAAATTCCAGCATGTCCACATCACCCTCGACCGGCGCCGCCGCCGGAATCGTCACCATCAAGAAGTACGCCAACCGGCGCCTCTACAACACGGCGACGAGCAGTTACGTCACGCTCGACCACCTGTGTCAGATGGTGAAGGACGGAACCGACTTCGTCGTCTACGACGCCAAGACGGGCGAGGACATCACCCGCTCGGTCCTGACCCAGATCATCGTCGAAGAGGAAGGCAAGGGCCAGAACCTGCTGCCGATCAGCTTCCTGCGGCAGTTGATCGGCTTCTACGGCGATTCGCTGGGCGGTTTGGTGCCGCGTTACTTGGAATATTCGATGCAGGCCTTCGCCCGCAACGAAGAGCAAATGCGCCAGTACATGAGCCACGCGCTGGAGGGCATGTTCCCCTTCAATCCCTTCGAGGAGATGGGCAAGCAGAACATGGCCTTCTTCGAAAGCGCCATGAAGATGTTCACGCCCTTCTATCCGCCCGGCGCCATCCCGCCCGGCAAGACCTCGAACGGCGGGGCCGAGCCCACCAATCTGGAAGAACTGCAAGCCCGCCTCAACGCGATGCAGGCCCAGTTGGACAAGCTGCTGACCAAGGACAAGTGACGGGCCGAGCCCCCGTCACGCCGCCCCCCTTGCTTCATGCCCTCCGGGCCTGGGGCTGACCTTCGCGTCGATCGCGGCGCCGACCTGATCGCGCGCGGTTTCCAGGTCCCAGGTCGCCTGCATGCCAACCCAGAACTCCGCCGATGTCCCGAAATAGCGGGCCAGACGCAAGGCCGTGTCCGGCGTGACCGCGCGCTTGCCGTTGACGATCTCGCTGACCCGGATTTGCGGCACATCGATCGCCTTGGCCAAGGCGTACTGGCTCAACGCGAGCGGCTTCAGAAAGTCTTCCAGAAGAACCTCGCCGGGATGGGCGGGCGGGAAGTCGGGCATTGGCTGAACTCCCTTAATGATAGTCGACGATGGCGACGTCATAGGCGTCGCCATCCTCCCATCGAAAGCAGATTCGCCACTGGTCGTTGACCCTGATGCTGTGCAGCCCTTTTCGGTCCCCCGAAAGCATCTCCAGCCGATTGCCGGGAGGTGCCCGGAGATCGTCGAGGCTGCGAGCATTGTGAATCTGCGTCAATTTGCGGTTCGCGACCTTGATGATGTCGTTCGGAACGCCCTTCACGAAACGGCGTTGCCAAGCGGCCTCGGCCGGAGCGTTGCGGAACGACCTGATCATCGCCTGATGCTAACGCAACGCGTTAGCTAACGCAACGGATCAGGCGAATGGCTTGCTTACCCCACCGACCGCAGCGCCTGGGCCAGGACATCCATCGCCTGGTCGATATGTCCCTTCTCGATGATCAGCGGCGGCGACAGGGCGACCACGTCGCCGGTCACCCGCACCAGCAGGCCGGTTTCGAAGCAGCGCACGAACACCTCGTAGGCCCGCGCGCCGGGGGCGCCGGGGCGTGGGGCCAGTTCGATGCCGGCGACCAGGCCCAGATTGCGCACATCGATCACGTTGGGCAGGCCGGTCAGGGCGTGGACGGCCTCTTGCCACTCGGCCTCCATGGTCAGGGCGCGCTCGAACAGGGATTCGTCGCGATAGACGTCCAAGGTCGCCAGGGCGGCGGCGCAGGCCAGCGGGTGGCCGGAATAGGTGTAGCCGTGGAACAGCTCGACGGCGCTTTCCGGGCCTTGCATGAAGGTGTCGTGGATCTTGCGGCGCACCGCCACGGCGCCCATCGGCACGGTGCCGTTGGTCAGGCCCTTGGCCAGGGTGATCATGTCGGGCACCACGCCGAAGCGCTCGGCCGCGAAGCCGCCGCCCAGCCGGCCGAAGCCGGTGATGACCTCGTCGAAGATCAGCAAGATGCCGTGCTTGTCGCAAATCGCGCGCAGCCGCTCAAGATAGCCCTTGGGCGGAATCAGCACGCCGGTCGAGCCGGCCATCGGCTCGACGATCACGGCGGCGATGGTCGAGGCGTCGTGCAGCGCGACGACGCGCTCCAACTCGTCGGCCAGATGGGCGCCCCATTCCGGCTGGCCGCGGGTGAAGGCGTTGTGTTCCAGGCTGTGGGTGTGGGGCAGGTGGTCGACGCCAGGCAGCAGCGGCCCGAAGGTGCGCCGGTTGGAGCCGATGCCGCCCACCGAGATGCCGCCAAAGCCCACCCCGTGATAGCCGCGCTCGCGCCCGATCAGGCGGGTGCGGCCGCCTTCGCCGCGCAGCCGGTGCCAGGCCAGCGCCATCTTCAGCGCGGTGTCGACCGCCTCGGACCCCGAATTGGCGAAGAACACGTGGTCGAGATCGCCGGGCAGGATGGCGGTCAGGCGGGTCGCCAGATCGAACTCCAGCGGATGGCCCATCTGGAAGGGCGGGGCGTAATCCATGCGCGCCACCTGGTCCTGCACCGCCTCGACGATGCGGCGGCGGCCATGGCCGGCGTTCACGCACCACAGGCCGGCGGTGCCGTCGATGATCCGCCGGCCATCGGCGGTGACGTAGTGCATGCCCTCGGCGGCGACCAGCAGGCGCGGATTGCTCTTGAACTGCCGGTTCGCGGTGAATGGCATCCACAGCGCCTCGAGGGCGTCGCGGTTGGTGGCGGCGGTTTCGCTCATGATGCCTCCCCATGATTTGTCGCCCAGCATAGCAATCCCTTCGCGACCAACGCCAGTGCCCAGCCCGGTCGCTGGTTGGCCCTTGTTGCGACGGGCCGCCCGCGATATTCTGATGAACGGCTCGGACTTGGGAGATTCGCGTGGTCGCGCCCATCACACCTCCACCCCTGCAACCGGTTTCGGAACCGCGTCGCGCAACGGTGGTCGATGGGCGCGATGGGTCTGGCTTCGCCCAGGCGATCAACTCGGCGACCGACCGGGCCAGGCGTTCGCAGCAACCCCTCCGCCAAGCGACCAACCCGGCGTCCCAGGCCGAGCGGCCGGCCGAATCCTTCGCCGCGCCCCGCGCCACCGTGGTGGTTCCCGAACGCGCGCCCTTCGTCGCCCAGCGGCTGGCCCAGGACGAGGCGGCGAACGACAACCAACCCGCCGCGCCGGCGTCCGAGGCGTTCCGCCGCCAAGCGACCGCCGCCTACGACGCGACCCGACGCGCCGTCACCCCTCCCACCCTTCCCGAACCGACCGTCCAGATCATGGGCGATTTCCCCGTCTCGGACTCCGGGCGCGCCTTCGACCTCGTGGTCTGATACCGACCGACGGCACGTCGCGAAGTCTCGAAACGCCAGGATTAATAAGGTCTGGTAATACTTCCGGTCCATGCCCATGTCATCGGTGGCAAATGCATACCCGCGTCATCGTTTTCGGGCGTTATAGCGGGGCGTGGCCTTTCGGAATGCGAAAGAGTGGTGGCGCCGCGAAAAGGATGGTTAATTTATTTGGTGATAACCTGCGCAATATACGAAGTGTCTAATCAAACGAGCCTTATAGCTTAATTTCGGTTGCCTCTCCCGAAAAATCAGAATATGCAACATCAGGACATCCCGGTCATGGATCAATCGTCGGACGACACACCCGTCCAGGTCATCACCAACGAGCAGCCAGGAAATATGACCAATACTCGGAGCGAAACCCGCGCGAAGCCGTTGAACCGCGCAAACGACACCGACCGCCATGTTGGCGCCAGAATCCGTGAACGCCGCATCATGCTTGGCCTAAGCCAGCAGCAGATGGCCGATCTGATTGGGGTGACCTATCAGCAGGCGCACAAATACGAGCGCGGCATCAATCGCATCTCGGCGGGTCGCCTGCACGAGATCGCCCAGGTCTTGGGCGTTCCGGTTGGATACTTCTTCGATGGCCTCGCCAATCAACGCAGCACCGACCTGACGGCCCGCCAGCGCATGTGCCTGGAATTGGCGCGCAATTTCACGCAAATCTCGAATGCGCGGCATCAGGAGGCGCTCAGCCAACTGGCCCGCGCCCTGGCCGCCGAAAGCGAGTGAGCCGGCCGGCGCCACTCAGCGCCGGGCGATTCCCTTCACCATGTCGTCGACGGCCTCGCCGGCCAGGATGACGGCCCGTTGTTCGCCACCCTCGAACCGGGCGGCGAGCGCCAGCGTGACGAAGCCGTGAAGGACCGCGCCCAGGCGATCGGCCAGATCGTCCGGCGTGCCCTTCGATCCCTTCCGCTCCACCAGATCCCGGAACGCCTCGATCAAGATCGCCCGTACCGGCTCGTCGAGCCCCCGCTGCATGCCGTACAGGCCGGGATTGGCCAGCCCGAAGGCGACATAGGCGCGGCCCAGGGCGCGGATGCGCTTGGCGGGTCCGTCGATCGTCGCGGCGGTGGTGGCCAGCGCCGCGGCGCAACGATCCGCCGATTCCGCGGCGAGCACCGTCTGGATCGCCTCCTTGTCGCGGAAATATTGATAGATCGCCGGGGCGCTGAGGCCCAGCCGCTTGGCCAAGCCGCGCAGGGTGACCGCCGGCCATCCCTCCTCGGCGGCCATGGTCCACGCCGCCGCGATGATCTCGTTGCGGCGCGCATCGCGAGTGGTGGTGGCGGTCTCGTTCATCCCGCCATGGTACCACTCATTCGGTGACTAGGCACCCCCATTCGTGGCGCACGGCGTCGTCCGGCTCGTCGGCGTGGCGGGCGGCGAGCGCCTGGAAGCGCTCGGTCGGCAGCAGGCGCGAGGCCGCCCACACCGCCATGGCGCGCACCAGGGGGGACTCGTCGTCCAGCCGCTCCACCGCCACGGCGGCCAATTCCGGGTCGCCCGAATTGCCGATCGCGATCAGCGCGTTGCGCACCATGCGGGCGCGGCCGGCGCGCTTGATGGGCGAGCCGGCGAACACCTCGCGAAAGACCGCCTCGTCCAGGCGCGCCAGATCGGCCAAGCGGGGCCGCAGCAATTCGGCGCGCGGCAGGAAGTCGGGCTCGGTGGTGGGGCGGGCGAACTTGTTCCACGGGCAGGCGGCCAGGCAGTCGTCGCAGCCATAGACGTGGTTGCCCATGGCGGGGCGCAATTCGGCCGCGATGTGGCCCTGGTGCTCGATGGTCAGATACGAGACGCAGCGGCGCGCGTCGATCCGCCCCGCCTCGTCGATCGCGTCGGTCGGGCAGGCGGCGACGCAGGCCCGGCAGGTGCCGCACAGATCGCGCCCAGGCGGATCGGGCGGGATGTCCAGGGTGGTGAAGACCTCGCCTAGGAACAGCCACGAGCCGAAGTCGCGCGACACCAGATTGGTGTGGCGCCCCCGCCAGCCCAGGCCCGCTTGCTGGGCCAGCGGCTTTTCCATCACCGGGGCGGTGTCGACGAACACCTTGACCTCGCAGCCCTCGGCCGAGGCCAGCCAGCCGGCCAGCCGCTTCAGGCGCCGCTTGACCAGATCGTGATAGTCGCGGTTGCGGGCATAGACGCTGATCGCCCCGCGATCCTTGGCGGCCAAGGCGGCGCGGGGGTCCTCGCCGGGCGCGTAGTTCAGGCCCAGCGCGATCACCGAGCGGACCTCGGGCCACAAGCCGCGCGGCGAGGCGCGTCGCTGGGCGGTGGTCTCCATCCACGCCATGTCGCCGTGGCGCCCGTCGCGCAGATATTCGGCCAGCGCGGCGGCGGCGGCCGGCGCCTCGTCCGCGGCGGCGAACCGCACCGCGTCGAAGCCCGCCTCGCGAGCCTGGGCGCGGATACGCTCTTTCAGATCGTCGTCGCGCTTTTGCAATGAAGCCCCGGACCACATATGCTATCAGCCAGCACCATCACCGATCCCGACGAGAGCACGGCCATGCGCATGACCGCCACCGCCCTTTACATCGCCATGATCGTGGCGGTGAATTATGGCTTCAGCGCCGTGCCGCTGGTCAAGCTGCCCGACGGCACGATGTGGCCGCCGATGTCGCTGTTGGTCGGATTCGTCTTCGTGATGCGCGATTTCGCCCAGCGCGAGATCGGCCACCGCGTCCTGTTGGCCATGCTGGTCGGCGCCGCCCTGTCGTGGCTGATGGCCGACCCCTACGTCGCCATCGCCTCGGCCATCGCCTTCCTGGTCAGCGAGGCCGCCGATTGGGCGGTCTACTCCTTCACCCGCCGTCCCATGCACCAGCGCGTGCTGCTGTCCAGCCTGGCCGGCGCGCCGCTCGATTCGGCGGTGTTCCTGGCCGCCATCGGCCACCTCTCGGCCAGCGGGGTGGTCACCATGACCGCCTCGAAGCTGGCCGGCGCCTTGGTCGTCTGGTGGCTGATGCGCCGCCGCGCGGTGGCGGTCTGAAAAAAAGGTTCACCACCAAGGCGCCAAGGACACCAAGAGTCACCAAGAGACCGGGAGTACGGGCGTGTCGCCTCTGCCTTGGTGTCCTTGGTGTTTCCCCATCCCTCTCATACCGGTGAGCCGATAAATCGACTCACCTCATTGGCCCCTCGCCGGGCGGGCGCCCCGGCGCCCTTGGCCGCCGCCGCAATGGCGGCTTCGACGATCGGTCGGTTCCGACCGCTCGCCGGTATGATGAGCGCCGCGCCCCGCTTGCATCCGGCTTCCGAAGCGGGGTAGCCTGCGGGTCTTCCCCCAGGCAATCGTCGAGAACCCATGCGTCCCGACCTCGCGTCAAAGTACGACCTTCGTGTGCCCCGCTACACCTCGTATCCGACCGCGCCGCATTTCGGGCCGCAGGTCGGGGCCGAG
>JADGAL010000059.1:0-430 GCA_015232025.1 Alphaproteobacteria bacterium | reverse complement strand
TGCCACACCAAGATCACGCGGCAATACGCGCCGGTCGCCGACTATATGGACTGCGTGTGGCGCGAGATGGCGATGGTCGCCGACGCGCTGCCGGCCCGCATGGGGGTGCGCCACATCCATTTTGGCGGCGGCAGCCCGACCATCCTGAGCCCCGAGGATTTCGTCCGCACCATCGACCTGATCCGCGACCTGTACGACGTGGCCCCGGCCGCCGAGATCGCCGTCGAACTCGACCCGCGCACCGCCGACGAGCGTTATGTCGAGGCGATGGCGCGGGCCGGCGTGACGCGCGCCAGCATCGGCGTGCAGGATTTCGACGAGAAGGTTCAGAAGGCGATCAATCGCATCCAGCCCTACGAGGTCACCGAGCGGGTGATCGACTGGCTGCGCCAGTTCGGGGTGCCCGAGATCAACATCGATCTGGTCTACG
>JADGAL010000058.1 GCA_015232025.1 Alphaproteobacteria bacterium | reverse complement strand
CGCCGTGGCGGCGCTGGAGGCCGTCGTGCTGGACTGCGCCGCCCTGGCGCTCGACCGGCCGCCGGCCGATATCGGCGGGGCCGCCGCGATGGTCGACCGCGCCTCGGCGCTGCACGAGACGCAACACACCCGGTTGTTCAGAAGTTAGGAGCGAGCACCCATGACCTCTCCCCTGCGGGTCGGCATCGGCGGCCCGGTCGGTTCCGGCAAGACCGCCTTGATGGACCGGCTGTGCAAGCGGCTGCGCGACGAATGGCGGATCGCCGCCATCACCAACGACATCTACACCCGCGAGGACGCCGAATTCCTGACCCGCTCGGGCGCGCTGGCCCCCGATCGGATCATCGGCGTCGAGACCGGCGGCTGCCCGCACACCGCCATCCGCGAGGACGCCTCGATCAATCTGGCCGCCGTCGACGAGATGACCGCCCGCTTCCCCGATCTGCAAATCGTGTTCGTCGAGTCGGGCGGCGACAACCTGTCGGCCACCTTCTCGCCCGAACTGGCCGACGTGACGATCTACGTCATCGACGTCGCGGCGGGCGACAAGATCCCGCGCAAGGGCGGGCCGGGCATCACCCGCTCGGACCTGCTGGTGATCAACAAGATCGACCTCGCCCCGATGGTCGGCGCCAGCCTCGAGGTGATGGACGCCGACACCCGGCGCATGCGCGGCGCGCGACCGTTCGTCTTCTCGAACCTGAAGACCGGCCAGGGCGTCGACGAGATCGCCGCCTTCATCCTGCGGAGCGGCGGGCTGGCGTAGATCAACCACCAAGACACAAAGACCACCAAGAAGGCACCAAGGAATTATGGCAGGCTGCTAGAGGCGCGCGTCTCTCTTGGTGAACCTTGGTGTACTTGGTGTCTTGGTGGTTGATCTTTCTATATTACACCTTCAATTCCCGCCCCAGGAAATCGAGGGTGCGCCGCCACGCCAGGTTGGCGTCCTCGCGGTCGTAATTGTCGCCGGTCGGATTGGCGAAGGCGTGGCCGGCGTCGTACCAGTGAAGGGTCAGCGGCTTGCCGGCCTCGGCCATGGCGCGTTCGAAGCCGCGCACCATCTCGGGCGTGATCGATTTGTCCTGGCTGCCGAAATGGCCGAGCACCGGTCCCTTCAGCGCGCGCAGGCGATCGGCCGGAAGGTCGACGCGGCCGTAATAAACGACCGTGGCGTCCACCGGCGCGGCCAGCGATCCGCGCAGCGCCCAGCCGCCGCCGAAGCACCAGCCGACCATCGCGACGCGGCGATTCGACTCGTTGCTGTTGTTCAGCCACGCGACCCACGAGCGCAGCGTGTCGGTGGCGTCGTCTGGATCAACCTTGCCGATCAGTTCGCGGGCCTCGTCGGGATTGGCGGCGACGCGGCCCCCGAACAGATCGACGGCCAGCGCGACATAGCCCTGGCGCGCGAATTCGAGGGCCATCGATTTGATCTGGTCGTTGAGCCCCCACCATTCATGGATCAAGAGGACCGACGATGCCGGGGTGGCGTCGGGCAGGGCGAGGGCGGCGGCGGCGTCGCGCCCCGCCGTCGTCTTGATGCGCACCAGGCGGGTCGCCTCGGCCGCCGCGCGGGCCAGGCGGGGATCGGACAGGATGGCGGCCAGCGGCAGTCCGGCCAAGGTCTTCAGAAGGGTGCGGCGTGATGGCATGACGACACTCCAATGGGGGTTGCCATGCCCAGGAGATGATGCCTGCCGGAGCGGGTTGTAAGCCGCCGCGCAAGCGTGCACAATGCGCGGATGCAGGATCGCCTTCAGGCTGAAGATCGCAACCTCTTTCTCCACCGCGTCATTCTCGACGAGGCGTCGCGGCACGCCTCGCTGATCGAACGGGCGCTGGCCGAGCTGCCGCGCCTGCGGACCGAGCGTCCCCGCTTGGCCAAGGTTTGGGAGCGCTGGGCCGAGCTGCTGGTCCTGCCCTTCGACGAGATGGCGGCCGGCGTGTTGAGCATGGACGCCGATGGCGGCCTGCTGCGCGCCAACTCGCCGTTCCTGATGGCGCTGGACGCCTCGGAGCGCAACGCGCTGTGGCAGCGCGTCGGCTTGCAGCAGTTCACCGCCTTTTTCCTGATGGCCTGCGACGATCTGGCCGTCGATCTGGACGAGCAGGCGCTGATCGCCGGCCTGGAGCCCGAGGTGGTGGCCGGCTGGCGGCTGGTGCCGCCGCGCTCGATCTCGGGAGCGACGTTGGAGCGGCTTAAGGACGTGGTCGGGCTGCAACGCGCCCTGGCCCGGCTTTATCCCGATCAGGATCTGCGCCGCACCTGGCTGCGCTCGGCCGTCGATTCCTTCCCGGCCCCGCCCATCCGCCTGCTGCTGACCGATCAGGCCGGCATGCTGCGCGAAGTCCTCACCGCCGCGGTGCAGTCGCGGCTTGGCCCGGACGACGTTCCCAGCCACTGATTCCTTATTTCGCCCGCAAGTCCCCCAGCAGCCGCCGCCCCTCGGGCCAGTCGCCCAGGCCGGAGTCGGCGTTGATGTGACCCAGCGCGCCGGCCTCGACCAGACGGGCGCCCCAGGATCGGGCGAACAGGCGGGCGCGTTCGGCCGCGCAATAGGGATCGTCGGCGCTGGCCACCAGAATCGACGGAAAAGGCAGGGGGCTGAGCGGCACCGGCGCGAAGGCCCGCGTCTCGGGCGGGGTGTGGCGGTCCGAGTCGACATCGGCGGGCGCGACCAGCAGGGCGCCGCCCACCTTGCCGACCGAGCCGGCGGCGGCCCAGCGCGCCACCAGGACGCAGGCCAGGCTATGGGCGACCAACAGCGCGCCGGACGGCGAGGCGGCGACCGCCGCTTCCAGGCGAAGCGCCCAGGCGGCGGGATCGGGATGGTCCCAGTCGTCCTGCTCGACCCGGCGCAGGGCCGGATCGGCGGCTTCCCACACGCTTTGCCAATGCGCCGGCCCCGAGCCGCCCAGGCCGGGTATGACCAGAACCCGAGGCATCACTGGATCGGCGCGGTGGCCAGCACGAATTCCATCTCCTCCACCGTGCGCATCACCGACTGGCCGATCAGGTCCAGCTTGCGCAGCATCTCGATGCGCGGGCGCATCTCCTCATAGGCGACCTCGCCGACCACCGTCTGGATGATGCGGCAGGCCGAGGACAGGCAGATCAGCACCACGTCGCGCGGATCGGGGATGTCGTCCGAGCCGAGGATGGCCAGCAGGCGGTCCTTGACCTCGCGCTGTTGCCGGCCGTCGAGCACCGGGTAGCGCCGGGTGCGGAACACCCACAACAGGCGCCCCTCCTCGATCGCCAGGATGCCGCGCTCGACGAGGCGGCGCACGCCCATCTCGCGGTACCGTTCGCCGTCGCGGGCCAGCAGGTCGAGATAGAAGCGCACCGTCTGATCGACGGGGGCCGCCGCCAACTGGCCCAGCGCGTCGTCGAGCAGGGGCTCGCCGGTCGGGGTGGCGTCGGCCACCCACAGCTTTTCAAGATCGCTGTCGACCCGGTCGAGCAGCGCCAGATCCATCAGCAAGGCCCCGGCCGCCGCCGCGGTCATCGAGGTCGGCAGAATCGGCAGGAAGCGCCCCGACTCGTCGTCCAGGCACAGCAGAAGAGTCTCTTCCAGGAAGGTCAGCATGGGGGCTCCACCGATGATGTGGGATCACGTTAGCCGGTCCCACGGATTGTGGCAAACGCCTTTGGTCGAAGGACTCGACCGCAAATGAAATCAAAATGAATGCCCATTGCAAGTTTCTGGACATTAAGGAATGATCCAGTCGGGAATTCCTTGAACACAGTACGTTGCAAACGCCCTCTGGCGCCGCTGTTAACCAATATTAAGTAGGGGTTTACTCCTAAGGCGTAGTATCACTTATGTGGCAGGACCGAAGGGGGCCTGTCAGCGCCAAAGGAGGAACCAATGGCAGCGGTTTCATTGCTCGCGCCGGCGAAGCCGGACGAGATCGTCGGTCTGCGTCTGCAAGGCACCGACGGCGCGCTTCCCGCGGGTCGCGTCGTGACTTTCGGGGAGGTGTTCGCGGCGGGGGAAATTCCGGCGGGTCAGGGTTTGGTGGCCCGCATGGGCGGCGCCGAGGCGCCGGTTCAAATGGACGTCAAGACGCGGTGGGACGACGGCTCGGTGCGCCATGCGGTGCTCAGCCTGGCGGTGCCGTCCGACGCGTCCTCGACCGATTTGATGCTGGCGCGCGGCGCGCCGTCGTCGGGGGCGGCGGTCGCCTTGCCGGGCGCCGGCTGGGACGTCACCGTCGCGGTGGACCTGCGCAACGCGGATGGCTCGGTGACCAAGCTTTCGGCCAGCGCCGCGCAGGCCCTGGCCGCCGCCGCGCCCGAATCGTGGCTGTCTGGCCCGCTGGCCAGCGAAGCGCGGGTCACGGCGCGGCTTGACGATCAACTGACCGCCACCTTCGACATCCGGGCGCTGGCCGACGGCACGGTGCGCACCGACGTGACGGTTTCGAACGACTGGGCCTATGCCACGCCGATGACCAATCTGGTCTATGACGTGACGGTCGCCGAGAACGGCCGCGCCGTCTTGCAAGAGACTGGCCTTTCGCACAATCACCACGCCAATTGGCACGTCCCGGTGTGGAGCGGCGCCGCCGAGCCGGCCGTGCTGGTGGTCCACGACCCGCTGCATATGATGAAGACCGGCGCGGTGCCGGCGCTCGACCGGGGGATCGGCCTGAATTCCTCGCGCGTCGAGACGCAATGGGCGCAAATCCAGTCGGGCGTCGTGGATGCCGGCCCGATGGGCTCGGCCTTCGTCACCAAATACATGCCGCAGACCGGCGAGCGCTCGGACATCGGCGTGCTGCCGACCTGGTCTTCGCAGTGGCTGCTCGGCCAGGACGAGGCGGCCTACGCGGTGATGCTGGCCAACGCCGACGCGGCGGGCTCGGTGCCCTGGCACTTCCGCAGCGAGGCCACCGGCCGCTGGGTGACGGTCGACGAGCGGCCCAATCTGTGGATCGATTCGCGCGGCACCAACACCCGCTTCGGCGCCGACGCGTTGCGGACCCCTTACGAGACCAAGCTGTCGACCGGCTGGACGCCCGACACGGCGCACGCGCCCTCGCTGTCCGCCCTGCCCTATCTGGTGACCGGCGATCGCCATTATCTCGACGAGTTGCAGGCGCAGGCCAATTACGCGCTGCTGTCGGTCGATCCCGCCTACCGCGGCAAGTCGCAGGGCATCGTCGAAAGCCAGCAAATCCGCGCCCAGGCCTGGACGCTGCGCACCCTGACCGACGCCGCCACGCTGAGCCCCGACGCCGACCCGGCCAAGGGCCATTTCACGTCCAAGCTTGGCAACAACCTGGCCTTCCTGAACCAGATGTACGTGCTGGGCGGGGCGCGCGACTTCGCCGGCCAGTTGGAGGGCTATAGCGGCGACGGCGGCAACCGCGACCCCAACATGATCCAGCCCTGGCAGGACGATTACCTGACCCAGGCGCTGGCCTACGCGGCCGAGCAGGGCTTCGCCACCGCCGAGAGCCTGGTCGAGTGGAAGCTGAACTTCGAGGCCGGCCGGTTCGTCAACGAGGATCTCGGCTTCGATCCGCTGCACGGCCCGAGCGGCGACTTCATCCACCGCGCCGGCACCAAGACCGCGCTGGGCGCCTATTTCACCACTTGGCGCGACCTTTATCAGGCCAATTTCGGCGATCCGACCAAGACCTATCCGGCGCTTGGCCTGTACGCCTCGTCGGCCAGCGGCTATGCCGCCAACGCGCGCGCGGCGCTGGCCGCCACCGTTTCGCTGACCTGGGACCCCGACGCCATCGAGGCCTGGGGCTTCCTGGTCGGCAAGCTGGGCGCGGACGGGGCGGCCCGCGCCGCCACCGCGCTCGATCCGAAATACACGACCATGCCGCGCTTGCCGGACGGCGCCATCTTGTCGTCCGACCAGGTCCGGTTGGCCTCGACGGCCGGTCTGTTGGTCGGCGAGAACCGGAACCAGATGCTGCACGGCAGCGGGGGCTCCGACACCGTGCAGGGTGGATCGGCGATCGACCTGCTGTTTGGCGGCGACGGCGACGACCTGTTGAACGGCTTCGACGGCGACGACGTGCTGATCGGCGGCGATGGCCACGACGTCCTGATGGGCGGCGCCGGCCGCGACATGCTGCGCGGCAAGGGGGGGCTGGACAGCCTGGATGGCGGCGAGGGCGACGATCTGCTGTTTTACCAGCCGGGCGACGCGCTGGCGGGCGGCGCCGGCAACGACACGCTGGCCCTGATGGACTGGCGGCCCACCGCCATCGATCTGCGCGACGGCCGCATCACCGGCATCGAGACCGTCCTGCTCGACAATCGGGCGGCGGACACCGTGACGGTCTCGGCCGCCGCGCTGGGCGCCGGCCAGATCGTGATCCGCGGCGAGGCCGGCGACGCGGTGCTGGCCGAGGGGCTGACCCGCGGCGGAGATGTCACCCTGGATGGCCAGACTTACGCCAGCTTCCGGGGCGGCGCCGGTCGCCTGCTGGTCGACTCCGGGCTGTTGTTCAACGGCGCGGTTCTGGCCGCGCAAAGCAACCGCGCCCCGCTCGCCTTGGCCGATTCCTTCGAGACGGCGGCGGGCACGTCGGTCACCATGGACGTGTTGGCCAATGACACCGACCCCGATGGCGATGGCGTGTCGCTGGCCGGCATCGCGCGCGGCCCGAGCGGCGGCGGCGTCGCCGTGGAGGGCGATGGCCGCGTGACCTACACCCCGAACGCCGGCTTTTCGGGCGTCGACAGCTTCGTCTACGTGGTGAGCGACGGGGCGGGCGGATCGTCCGAGGGCGTGGTGTCGATCACCGTGGCGGCGGCGGCGGCCGGTCCGACCGTGATCGACGGCACCGAGACCAGCGATTGGCTGGAGGGCGGCGGCGGCCCCGACGTGCTGCGCGGCGGCGGCGGATCGGACACGCTGAGCGGCGGGGCCGGCGACGACACGCTGGACGGCGGCGCGATGGCCGACAGGCTGGTTGGCGGCACGGGCGACGACGTCTATTACGTCGACCGCTCGGACCGGGTGATCGAATATGGCGGCGAGGGCATCGACGCCGTGTACGCCTCGGGCAACATCACCTTGTCGGCCGAGGTCGAGACCCTCGTCCTGCTGACCGGCGCCACCCAGGGGGCCGGCAACCAGTTGGACAACACCATCATCGGCAACGACGCGGCCAACCTGATCCGGGGCTATTACGGCGACGATCTGCTGCTCGGCGGGGCCGGTGACGACAGCCTGGACGGCCAGGCCAACGACGACACCCTGGACGGCGGGCTGGGCGACGACCTGCTGACCGGCGGCTGGCGGCGCGACCTGTTCCGCCATTCCGATCCGGGCCACGGGCACGACACCGTGACCGACTTCACCATCGGCGAGGACGCCGTCGATCTGCGCGCCTTCGCGGGCGCCAGGGTGGGCATCGCGGCCGGCGCGGCGGGCGCGGTGATCTCGGTCGACGGTCAGGCGGTGATGACGCTGACCGGCGTCGACGCCAACCGGCTGCGGCTGGGCGCGGAGGTGCTGGTCGGATAGCCGTTTGGCCTGCCGCCATGGGCCTCGCCGCTCGCCATATACCGGATATGGACGATCGGAGAGGCCCATGAGCGAGCACGTCTACAAGATCATCGAACTGGCCGGCAGTTCCCCGGTGGGCATCGAACAGGCGATCGGCAACGCGGTCGCCAAGGCCGATTCCAGCCTGCGGAATCTGCGCTGGTTCCAGGTGAGCGAGATCCGCGGCCAGATCGAGGACGGCGAGGTCGCCCACTGGCAGGTGGTGATGCGGGTCGGCTTCACCCTGGACGACGAGGGCGAAGGCAAGACCTGAATCAGGGGATCAGCACCACCTTGCCGGTCGCCGCGCGGTCCTTCAAGAGGCCGAGCGCCTGGGCGGCGCGATCGAGCGGCAGGGTTTGCGAGACGTGCGGCCGCAAGCGGCCCTCCTCCCACCAGCGCAGGCATTCGAACAGCGAGTCGCGCACCGCCTGGGGCCTGAGTTTGCGATAGGCGCCCCACCAATAGCCGATCACCGTCAGGTTCTTGACCAGCAGGACGTTGGCCGGCGGGGCCGGCACCGTTCCGCTGGCGAAGCCGACCACCAGGATGCGGCCGTCGGGCGCCGTGCAGCGCAGCGAGGCGTCGAAGATGGCGCCACCCACCGGATCATAGACCACGTCGACGCCGCGCCCGCCGGTCAGTTCCTTGACGCGCGTCCGCACGTCCTCGCTTTTGTAGTCGATCGCGTGGTCGGCGCCGTGGCGGGTGGCGACGGCCAGCTTGTCGGGTCCGCCCGCGGTGGCGATCACCAAAGCGCCCGCCGCCTTGCCCACCTCGACCGCGGTCAGCCCCACCCCGCCGGCCGCCCCATGCACCAGCAGCACCTCGCCGGGCGCCAGTCGGGCGCGGTCGAGAAGGCCCAGATGCGAGGTGCCGTAGGCGACCGGAAAGGCCGCCGCCTCCGCGAACGGCATGGCGTCGGGAATCTTCAGGACGTCGGCCGCGTCGGCCACCGCCAGTTCCGCCCAGCCACCCACGCCGGGCATGGCCATCACCCGGTCGCCGGGGGCGAAGCCCTCGACGCCATCGCCGCATTCGAGAACCTCGCCCGCCACCTCGAAACCGGGCACGAAAGGCGGCTCGTGCTTTTCCTGATATTTGCCGGCGATCAGAAGCTGGTCGGCGAAATTGACCCCGGCGGCACGCACCCGGATCAGCACCCGTCCGGGCGCCACGACGGGCGGGGCGATCTCGGCCGAGGTCAGAACCGAGGGGTCGCCAAAGGCGGAACACACGACGGCGCGCATGGGGTGGTGTCCTCTCCTGGCGAACGGGCTTTTCTGGTGCCAGGAAGCGAGCGGCCGGGCAAGGGATTTTCCGTCCACCCGCCCGTGCGGCCTTCACGATGATCGCAACGCCGTGATCGGATCGAGGCGCGACGCCTGATGCGCCGGGTAGTAGCCGAAGAACACGCCGATCGAGGCCGACACGCCAAAGCCCAGCGCCACCGCGCCCCAGGGCACGAAGAATTGCCACCCGCTGGCCCGGGCGATGCCCCAGGCGGCGCCCAACCCCACCGCCACGCCAAGCGCCCCGCCGAAGCAGGTCAGCATCGAGGATTCGATCAGGAACTGGTTGCGGATGTCGCGCGCCCGCGCGCCGATCGCCATGCGGATGCCGATCTCCTTGCGCCGCTCGGTCACCGAGACCAGCATGATGTTCATCACGCCCACCCCGCCGACCAGCAGCGAGATCGAGCCGATGGCGCCCAGCATCAGGGTGAACATTCGGCTTTGGCGTTCCATCTGCTCGATGACCTGCTCGGGACTACGGACATCGGCATCGACGCCCGGCAACGAGGCGAACCACGCCTTGACCTCGCCCTGGGCGGCGCGATAGTCGATGCCCGGCTTCAGCCGGGCGACCACCACGCCGGGAGACGCATCCTTGCGCATGCGCAGCGTGGTCGAGAACGGCATCACCACGCCGCGGTCGAGCTGGTAGGGCGCGAAGCCGGCGGGCAGCGAGTCCAGCACGCCGATCACCGTGCAGACGCGGTCCTCGAAGGGGATCTCCATGCCCAGCAGCCGGCCGCCGGGCGCCAGATCGATGGCGACCTTGGCGCCCAGAACGCAGAAATTGCCGTACAAATCCAGGTCCGAGATGAAGCGCCCCTCGACCACGGCCGCCCGGTTCACATCGAGGAAACCCTGCCGCGCGCCGATGATCGGCAGGCTGCGCGGAGCGCCGCCGATCCGGGTGCGGGCGTCGCCCAAGACCACCGGCTCGGCGGCCGACAGCAGATGCGGCAGGCCGTCGGCCAGGGTGCCCGCCCGCTCGGTCATCGCCCTGGGATCGCCGCGCCCGCGGTCGGCGCGCAGACTGATCATCAGGAGATCGGTCCCCATCGCCTCGAACTGGCGCATGACCTCGGCGGCGGCGAACTGCCCGGTGCCCATCATGGCGATCACCGATCCGGTGCCGATGACGACCCCCAGCAGGGCGAGGATCGAACGCTGCTTGGCGCCCAGCAGATTGCGCAACGCCTCGAGGACGTGGCCAAGCAGGGTCATGCCGGCACCGCCTCGTCGGCCAGCACGCCGTCGCGCATCAAGACGGCGCGTCCGCATTGACGGGCCACCGAGGGATCATGGGTGATGATCACCACGGTGATGCCGTCGTCCTTGTTCAGGCCGCCGAAGATGTCGAGCACCTCGCGTCCCACCTTGGTGTCCAGCGCGCCGGTCGGCTCGTCGGCCAGGATGATGCCCGGCTCGCCGATCAGGGCGCGGGCGATGGCGACGCGCTGCTGCTGTCCGCCCGACAACTCGACCGGCAGGTGGCGCATGCGCTCCTTCATGCCGACCTTTTCCAGAAAGCCCTCGGCCTTCTTGCGCGCGTCGCCCAGCGACATGCCGCGATAGAGCAGCGGCAGGCAGACATTGTCGAGGGCGGTCGCCCTGGCCATCAAATTGAACTGCTGGAAGACGAATCCCATGCGGCGGTTGCGGATGCCGGCCAGCACGTCGTCGGACAGGAGGGCGACGTCGCGGCCCTCGAAGCGGAAGGTGCCCGAGGTCGGACGGTCGAGCAGTCCGATGATGTTCATCATGGTCGACTTGCCCGAGCCCGAGGCGCCCATGATGGCCAGCATCTCGCCATCCTCGACGGTCAGCGACACGCCTTTCAGGATGTCCAGTTCGACCGGGCCGAGCTTGTAGCTCTTGCGCAGGTCGATCAGTTCGATCGGCGGACCGCCGGTCATTTTCGGCCGGCTCCCAGCACCAGTTCGTCGCCCGGCGCCACGCCCTCGATAATCTCGACGCTGGTCGGCGTGGTCTGACCGGCCTTCACCAAACGGCGCGCGGGCTCGGCCTGGCCCGGCGCGAGCACCGCCACCCAGGCGCCCTCGCCGTCCAGGCGCACCGCCTCGATCGGCACGCTGACCGCCTGCTGGTTCTCGTAAACCTGGACGCGGGCGCGGGCCGACATGCCGACCCGGATCACCTTGCGCTGTTCGGGGGTCAGCGCCTTGACCTTGACCATCACCTCGAAGGACGGCACGCCGCTGCCGCCGCGCGCCGCCTGGAACGAGATGTGCGCCACCTCGCCATCCAGGGTCAGGCCGGGGAAGGCGTCGCCGGTGACCTTCGCCTTGTGGCCGACGCGCAGGCGGCCCACCTCGACCTCGTCGACCGTCGAGCGCAACGAGATGCCCTCGAGATCGCCGATCGACAGCAGCAGCGCACCCTGCTGCACCGACGAGCCCAACTCGACCACCGCCTTCTCCTGGCCTTTCTCGCCGCCGGTCGCGGTGGGCTGGAGCACCACGCCGGCCACCGGCGCGGTGATCGCCGCCTGGGCCAATTGCTGTTCCACGTCGGCCATGGCGGCCTCGGCGTTGGTCAGTTCAAGGCGGGCGATCTCCAGCTTGTCGGGGCCGCCATTGGCGGCGGTCGACTTCATCTCGTCCTGCGCCGCCTTGTAGCCGCGTTCGTCGTTGGCGTACTGGGTCTTGTTCTGGGTCAGCTCGTTCTCGGCGACGATGCCCAGATCGACCAGCCGCCGCGTCTCCTCCATCCGTGCCCGCGAGGTGTCGAGCGACGACCGCGCCTGTTCCAGGCTGCGGCGGGCGCGGGCCATCTCCGATCCACCCTCCCAGTTCTCGATCTTGGCCAGCGCCTCGCGCGCCTTGATCAGCGCCGCGCGCGCGTCGCGCCGCTTCTTCTCCATCTCGGCGGTGCCCAGCTTGGCCAATGGCTGCCCGCGCTCGACCTGCTCGCCCAGCATGAACAGCTTTTCGGCCAGCACGCCGGCGAAGGGCGTCACCACATTGACCACCTGCAGGGGCTCGACGGTGCCCTGCAAGGCGACCGCCTGGCGGAGCGGGGCGGCGGCGACCCGATGGGTGCGAAGGCCGTTCGGGGCGGCCGGGCGAGCCGCCGGGGCCGGCGGCGATCCCGGATCGGGCGCCGCCCAGTTCCAGGCGCCGATGCCCACGAACAGGACGAACACGAAGGCCGTGGCGCCGATCCTGGTGATCTGCTGGCGGCGCGCCGCGCGGCGCAGGGTCTCGTTCTTGTCCTCGAGGTCGCGATAGGCGTCGGCCAGCTTGGCGGCCATCTGGCGCTCGGTCTCGCGCAGGCGGTCCAGGTCGGTGACGTCGGCGAACACCGCCACCACGCCGCCGCCGGTGCCTTCGATCTCGGCGGTGACCACCGACAGGGTGCGCTTGGCTTGGCCCTCGCCATAGGCGACGATGCGGCTATGAACCCGGCCGGGATCGTAGATGGCGTCGAGAACGCTTTGCGCGAAGTCGAGCGCGTTCTCGTCGGCCAGGAACACCTCGCCGAATTTGCGCCCCACCGTCTCGGCCGCCGCCAGGCCGAAGGTGCGCTCGGCCGCCTGGTTGACGATCATGATGGTGCCGTCGCGGGCCACCGCGATCGCCCCGTCGCCCATGCAGGCGACGATCCGGTCGTTGAGGCCGGCCTGGCTGTCGACGAGGGTCACGGCCCGGCCTCCACCTTGATCTCCCAAGTGTCCAGCGTCGTTCCGACGGCGCGGTCCAGGCTGGTCAGGGCGTTGAGATAGGCGATCCGCGAGGACAGCTCGGCGTTCTCTTGGGCGACCAGATCGTTCTGATATTGCACCACCTGGAAGTTCGTGGTGCGGCCCAGGCTGAGCTTGACGTTCTCCTGATCGAGCTTCTGGCGGGCCAGATCCAGGGCCTTGACGCTCAACTCCCACTCGCGCCAGCTCAGCTCGACGGTGTTGACGGCGCTCATCACCTCGTTGCGCGCCGCGCTTTCGCGCTCGCGCAGCGCGATGCGCGCCTGCTCCAGTCCGGTCTTGGCCTCGATGCGCCGCAATTCGGGCTGCTTGTCCCAGAACGGGACGGTCAGTTGCACGCCGACCGAGGCGTCCGAGCCCGGCCGGTCGACGAAGAAGGCGTTCTGGAAGGCGTCGTAATAGCCGGACTCGCTGGTCCAGCGCGAACCGCGCGCCACCAGATCGAGCCTCCAGCGCTCGGCGTCCTCGGCCAGCTTCAGCGCCTCCTCCTGGTCGGCGACGGCGAGTTGCGCCTGGCGGATGTCGGCGCGCCGGACCATCGCCGTTCCGGTCACCTTCTTCAGGTCGAACTTGAAGCGCTTGACGTCCATCGGCTCGGTCGGATTGAGGCGCGTCGTCTCGGGCAGGTCGAGAAGCTGGATCAAGCGCAGACGGGCGAGGTCGTAACTCTGGTTCGAGCGCGAGAAGGACAGCTCCTGACGGGCCAGATCCGCCTCGGCCTGAATGCGGTTCTGGGCCGGCATGCGGCCGGCCGCGATGAGCTGTTCGTTGACTTCGATCAGGCGCCGGGCGCGCTGGACCGCCAGTTCGCCGATGGCCAGCGAGCCGCGCGCCCGCACCAGCGCGCGATAGGCCTCGATCACCGAGGCGATGGTGGAGCCGATGGTGGTCTCGAGGTTGCGGACGTTGCCTTCCTCACGCCGCCGCGCCGCCCGCAACGGGACCTCGGCGATGTCGCCGCCGAAGCCCTGCAGCAGCGGTTGGCGCACTTCGACCGACATGTTGCTGTCGTTGAGCGCGTTGCTTACCGAGGACGAGCTGAGCTTCTGTCCCCAGGCGGCGGTAAGCTGGGCGCCGGTGGGGATCTTCCAGTTGATCGCGGGGGTCAGCGAGGCGCCCCGGCTGATGAACGGCCGCCCGGCGCTGTCGGTGAAATAGGGGGTGCCGCGCGAGCCGTCCAGCGAGGCGGTCACGCCGCCCTTTGGGGAGAACATCTCCTCGGCCGCCTCGAGCGCGAATTTCTGCGCCACCCGGCCGACATGGGCGCTGCGCACCGAGGGGTTCTCGCGCACCGCCATGAACACCGCCTCGGAGAGGGTCAGCGCCATGCCCTCGGCCGGGGCCGCCGACGGCGGACCCTGAGCCCGGCCGGCTCCGGCGCCCGCCGCCATGGCCGCGGCCAACAGCGCGAGCATGCGGACTGCTCGGATCACTCTCGATACCCCCCGAAACCCCCACCCTGGCTGGTCTGCCGCGAGCACAATACCAA
>JADGAL010000057.1 GCA_015232025.1 Alphaproteobacteria bacterium | reverse complement strand
CAGGGTGCTGGAGTTGTCGGTCTAGGACGGCATCCCCCATCTGCTGGCCCCGGTGGTCACCGAGCCCGGCAAGGCGGTGGTGGCCCTGAAATGGGCGGTGCGCGAGATGGAGGATCGCTACCGCGCCATGTCGCAATTGGGCGTGCGCAACATCGCCGGCTACAACCAGCGCCTGGCCGAGGCGCGCGAGCGCGGCGAAAGCCTGGGGCGCACCGTGCAGACCGGCTTCGACACCGAAACCGGCAAGCCGGTCTACGAGGACCAGGAACTCAATCTCGACCCGCTGCCCTACATCGTGGTGGTGGTCGACGAGATGGCCGACCTGATGCTGGTCGCCGGCAAGGACATCGAGGCCGCCGTGCAGCGCTTGGCCCAGATGGCGCGCGCCGCCGGCATCCATCTGATCATGGCCACCCAGCGCCCCTCGGTCGACGTGATCACCGGCACCATCAAGGCCAACTTCCCGACCCGCATCTCGTTCCAGGTGACCTCGAAGATCGACAGCCGCACCATCCTGGGCGAGCAGGGCGCCGAGCAGCTTCTTGGCCAGGGCGACATGCTTTACATGGCGGCCGGCGGCCGCATCACCCGCGTCCACGGCCCGTTCGTCAGCGACCAGGAGGTCGAAACGGTGGTCGAGCACTTGCGCGCCCAGGGGGAGCCGAACTATGTGGAGTCGGTGACCGAGGAGGCCGACGCCGAACTGGGCGCCCAAGCCGCCGAATCGGGCGGATCGGGCGACGATCTCTACGATCAGGCGGTCTCGTTGGTGCTGCGCGAGAACAAGGCCTCGACCAGCTTCGTGCAGCGCCACCTGCAGATCGGCTACAACCGCGCCGCCCGGCTGATCGAGCGGATGGAGCAGGAGGGCGTGGTCGGCCGCGCCAACCATGTCGGCAAACGCGAGGTGTTGGGACGCGGCGGCGACTAATATCGACGAGCGGTCGAACCGACCGATCGCCGATAAGCCGCCATTGCGGCGGCGGCCAAGGGCGCCAGGGCGCCCGCTTAGGCTGAGGGACTATGATGCAACCAAACCAACGCCACCGTTTCACCACGGTCGCATGCGAAGAAATCGGCCCCCCGCCGAGAGAGGACCCCGGACATGACGCTTTTCCGCCAAGCCATGATGGCCTTGTGCCTGCTGATCGCCCTGGCGCCCGAGGCGCGGGCCGCCACCCCGGCCCCGCTGTCGCAAGCCGATCAGGCGGTGGTGCGCAAGGTCGAGGCTTATCTGAACGGCATCCGCACATTGAGCGCCCGCTTCATGCAGGTGGCGCCCGACGGCAGCTATGCCGAGGGGATGGCCTATATCTCGCGGCCGGGCCTGCTGCGGCTGGATTACGATCCGCCGGTGCCGATCGACGTCTACGCCGATGGCCGCATGCTGATCTATTACGACCAGGAATTGAAGCAGGCCAGCTATCTGGCGCTTGAGGAATCGCCGGCCGGCGTGCTGATCAGCCCCGACATCCGCCTGATCGGCGGGCAACTGATCGTCACCAAGGTCGAGCGGGACGGCGGGGTGGTGAAGATCGGCATGGTCCAGGCCAAGGATTCGACGAGCGGCGAAATCACCCTGATCTTCACCCAGCAGCCCTTCGAGTTGCGCCAGTGGAAGGTCAAGGACGCCCAGGGCGGCGTGACCAGCGTCTCGCTGTTCGAGACGCGCAGCGGCGTGCGGCTGGACCCGGCGCTGTTCGACTTCGTGCCGCCGGACGCGGCGCCGAGCCTGCGGCAATGACCATGCGGCGGCCGGTCATCGGCGTTTCCGCCTGCGTCAAGGCGGTCCAGAACGAGCGCTTGGCGTTCCATGCGGCGCCCGCGCCCTATATCGAGGCGGCCGCCCAGGGGTCGGGCGGTCTGCCCCTACTGATACCGGCGCTGGGCGATGCGTGCGACGAGATCCTGGCCTCGATCGACGGCCTGCTGCTGTCGGGCTCGAAATCCAACGTCGGGCCGGGCCTGTACGGCCAATCCCCGGCCGACGCGCCGCCCTATGACGCGGCGCGCGATTCCACCACCTTGCCACTGGCGCGCGCCGCCTTGGCGGCCGGCGTGCCGCTGCTGGCCATCTGCCGGGGCATTCAGGAATTGAACGTGGCGCTGGGTGGCAGCCTGCACGCGCGGGTGCATGCGGTGGCCGGCTTCGACGACCACCGAAGCGACCCGTCGCGCGATCTGGACGGCCAATTCGGCCCGGCCCATCCCGTGTCGCTGACGCCCGGCGGCCTGCTCGCCAAGCTGGCCGGAGCGACCTCGGCCGAGGTCAATTCGCTGCACGGCCAGGGCATCGACCGGTTGGCGCCCGGCCTGATCGTCGAGGCCCGCGCCCCCGACGGCTTGGTCGAGGCGGTGCGGGTCGAGGGCGCCGACGCCTTCGCCTTGGCCGTTCAGTGGCACCCGGAGTGGGACTTCCGCTGGAACCCGCTCTCGGCGGCGATGTTTCGGGCCTTCGGGGCCGCCGCGTCCGCCCGAGCCATGCGCCGCGCGCATAGCTGAGTTCGGCGAATTTTGACTTGTCGGGCCGCCGGGGCTTCCCATCTGTCTGTACAGAGTGGCGCCGACCGCGATGGTCGCCGCCGGGTGAAGATGGTTTCCCCTGCCATCTTCACGCTCCCGTCAAGGGAGCACGGGCGCCCGGTTACCCCCCTGACCGGGCGCTTTTTTTTGCCCAAACGGCAAAGCCGGGCTATCCTGGCGTCCGGTCGTCGTTACCGGATCGGAACGAACATGCATTACGTCATCCCCCTGCCGCCGCAAGCCGCGCTGCCCGTCCTGGGCGGCGGCCTGTTTCCCATTCGCCGGGTGTTCTGCGTGGGGCGCAACTACGCCGACCACGCGCGGGAGATGGGCGCCGATCCGTCGCGCGAGCCGCCCTTCTTCTTCACCAAGCCGGCCGACGCGGTGACCGACCGCTCGCGCATTCCCTACCCGCCGGCCACCGCCAACCTGCATCACGAGATCGAACTGGTGGTGGGCTTGGCCACCGGCGGCGCCGATGTCGACGCCGACGCGGCGCTGGCCCTGGTCTATGGCTATGGGGTGGGCGTCGACCTGACGCGGCGCGACTTGCAGGACGTGGCCAAGAAGGGCGGCAAGCCCTGGGACATGGCCAAGGGCTTCGACTTCTCCGGCCCCTGCGGGCCGCTGGCGCGCGCCGCCGAGATCGGCCATCCGGGCTCGGGCGCGATCACCCTGGCGGTCAATGGGCAGGAGCGCCAGCGCGGCGATCTGTCGCAAATGATCTGGTCGGTGGCCGAGGTGCTGGCCCATTTGTCGCGGCTGGTCACCCTGGCGCCGGGCGATCTGGTGTTCACCGGCACGCCGGCCGGCGTGGGGCCGGTGGCGCGCGGCGATCGGCTGTTCGGCCGCGTCGACGGGGTCGGCGAGATCGATCTGGCCATCGTCTGATGCGCCTGGTCACCTGGAACATCAATTCGGTGCGCCTGCGCTTCGAGCAGCTTGCGCACATGGTCGAGGCGCTGTCGCCCGACGTGGTCTGCCTGCAGGAGACCAAGGTTCCCTGCCCGAAATTCCCGCTGATCGAGGCCCGCGCGCTGGGCTTCGACCACATCGCGACCAGCGGCATGAAAAGCTACAACGGCGTCGCCATCCTGTCGCGCCTGCCGCTGTCCGACATCCGCGCCCCCCATTGGTGCGGGCGCGAGGACTGCCGCCATCTGATCGCCCAGGCGGGCGGGGTCGAGGTGCATTGCCTGTACGTGCCGGCCGGCGGCGACATCCCCGACCCGGCGGTCAACGAGAAATTCGCCCACAAGCTGGCCTTCCTGGACGAGCTGGCGGCGTGGTACGCCAGCGAAGCCTTCGATGCGTCGCGGCCGGCGATCCTGGCCGGCGACCTGAACGTGGCGCCGCTGGACACCGACGTGTGGTCGCACAAACAACTTCTGAAGGTGGTGAGCCACACGCCGGTCGAGGTCGACAAGCTGACCCGACTGGCCCAGGCCGGCGGCTGGGTCGACGCGGTGCGCCACTTCGTTCCGCCATCGGAACGGCTCTATACCTGGTGGAGCTATCGCGCCCTGGACTGGCGCAAGGCCGACCGCGGCCGGCGTCTGGACCATGTCTGGGTGACGCCCGCCCTGAAGGGGGCGCTGACCGGCGCCCAGGTCTTCCAGGCCAGCCGGGATTGGCCGCAACCCAGCGACCATGTCCCGGTGGTGGTCGACCTGGCGCTCTGAGGACCCGCCCGCTCAGTGCCTTCCGTCGAAGTCTCCACCAAGGCGTGGCGGACGTCGTCGGACAGGATGTCGACCAGGCCGTGCGGGGGATGGGTGACGACCACCTGCACGGTGACGCCGGGCGCCGTGAATTTCTCGATCTGCCAGGGGGTGAATGGGAAGCGCAGCACCGGCGCGGCCAGTTCGGCGCCGGGGTCGCGCAGACCGCGGATGACTTGCCCCTCGACCGACAGGCAGATGTGGGTGGCGAGATAATCGACATCGTCGGGGGCCAGCGGGCTGCGCAGCACCGCGACCAGTTCGGCCCCGGTCGGCAGGCGGGCGTTGGCGGCGCGCAACGCCCGCTCGGCGGGCACGCCCTCGGCGGCCACGGCGTCTTGAAGTTCGGCCCAGGCGATGTCGCGGCATTGAAAGTCCAGCCGGCCCGCCTCGCCCAGCGGAACGCGGCGATGCGCGCGCAAGCGGTGGAAGGCTTCGCGTCGCTCGGGCGGCATGGCCGCGAGTTGGGCGGCCGTCATGATCTCGTCCGAAGTGATGGGCCGCCGGTCCAGCGCCATCCGCCCTCGTCAGCCGATGACGCGCACGATCACGTCGACCCGGCGGATCACGGTTCCCTCGGGCGCGTCGGGAACCTTGGTCACCGTCACCATGTCGCCGGGGATGTCGCGCAGCGCGCCCGATTTCTCGTAGAAGAAATGATGGTGGTCGCTGGTGTTGGTGTCGAAATAGGAACGGCCCGAATCGACCACGATCTCGCGCAGCAACCCGCCATCGGTGAACTGATGCAGGGTGTTGTAGACGGTGGCCAGCGATACCCGGATGCTGTGGCCCAACGCCTCGCCGTGAAGCTGCTCGGCGGTGATGTGGCGGTCGCCATTGTCGAACAGCAACTTCGCCAAGGCGAGCCGCTGACGGGTCGGGCGCAGCCCGGCGGTGCGCAGGCGGTCGAGGATGTGACTGTAAGGGCGGCTCATCGTCATGGCTTTGGACGTTTCATTTGTGGCGACTTTTGGCGAGTCGCCTGATTGATTCTAATTGTAGGTCCAATATACCCATCCCTCCATGTGTTGGCAACCACGCCTCCTTTCAAGAGGTTGATGGCGGCGGGCCGATGAATTGTCTGGCGTCATTGTCCCGGGCCGGGCGCGACTTGGCCGGGGCCGTTCGAACTGGGCCGGATGGTGTGGACATGGACGTCGAGCGCCCCGTGGCGCGCCAGGATGCCGGTGGCCCGCGCATGCTGATCCGGCTCGCGCAGCCTGACCCACAGCACCACGCCGCCGCGCCGGATCTGCTCTTCCAACCGCCCGCCGATCGTCTCGTCGATCAGCGTCCCCAGCCCGAGGCCCAGCGCTCCACCCGCCGCGCCGGCCGCCAGACCGGCGGCGATCACCAAGCCGGCGGCCCCGCCGGTCGCGAAGGTGATGCCGCCCGCCGTCACCGCGCCGGCATAGGCCAGGATGCCCGCCAGGGCGCCGCGGCCCTGGGTGCGGCTTTCCGGTTCGACCCACGAGATTCGTGGCGCGTCGGGATCGTCCTCGGCCTCGCGCATGTCTTGATAGCGATGCCCAAAGCGCTGGGCGATCGTCTCGTCCGAGGCCAGCACGCTGAGATCGGCGTGATCGAAGCCGCCATCGGTCAGCAGATCCTGGACGGCGCGCTCAAGCGACTCGTTGTCCATGAAGACCCCGACCGCCTCGCGGACCTCGGCCTCGATCGGCACATCGTCTTCTTCCATCGTCGCCTCCCTGGTCGCCTTTCCCGGATATGGGAGCGGGCGCCAGGGGTTCTAGCCCCCCATGGTCAGGCGATCGACAAGCTGCTTCACCGTCGGCACGAAGCCGTTGGCGTAGAACGGGTCGGTGGCGAAGCGATAGGCGTTGTGGCCGGCGAACATCAGTTCGTTTTCGATGTCGTCGGTGTGCGAGACCTTCTGCAACGTCTTTTGGATGCAGAACGAGCGCGGATCGGGCTTCTTGCCGGTGGTGCCGGTCTCGTTCTGAGCCCAGTTGCTGAACAGGCAGGCCGACAGGCAGCCCATGCAGTCGTTTTGATCGCGGCGGATCCGTTCGGCGCGGGCGGGCGTCACGAAGATCAGGGTCGAGTCGGGCGTGCGCAGCGCCTCGGTGTACCCGGATGCGATCCAGGCCAGCGCGTGGTCGCGGTCGGCCGGCGTGACGAAGACGACGCGCTTGCGTGCGCCGATTGGCAATTCCGCGACATGCTCGCCCACCGATTCGCCCGAATAGGGGATTTGGTGGTCCAGGCGCTCGCACAACTCGTTCAGGAAGGCGTTGCGCACCGCCGAGGAATAGAAGCCGGTCGGGCTGAAGCGGTGCAGCAGCACGTCGCCCGGCTTCAGGGTCAACAGCCGCTTCTTCCACGGCTCGGGGATCGGGCTTTCGACGGTCAGCAGCGGCCGCGTGCCGAACTGGAAGGCGATGGCGCCCAGCTCGGGATTGCCGATCCAGTCGGACCATTCCTCGAGCGCCCACACCCCGCCGGCCATGAACACCGGCACCGAATCGGGCACCCCGCAATCGCGCATCGACTGGCGGAGTTCGCGCACCCGCGGCATGGGGTCTTGCGGCTGGTCGGGGTGTTCGCTGTTGGACAGGCCGTTGTGGCCGCCGGCCAGCCAGGGGTCCTCGTAGACCACGCCGCCCAGGAATTCGGGCCGCTTGTGATAGCTGCGCTTCCACAGCGCCTTGAAGGCGCGGGCCGACGAGACGATCGGGTAGTAGTAGACGCCATACTGGGCGGCGATGTCCGAGACCTTGAAGGGCATGCCGGCGCCGCAGGTGACGCCGTGGATCAGGCCCTTCGAGCCCTCCAGGATGCCGTGCAGGATGGGTTCGGCGCCGCCCATCTCCCACAGCACGTTCATGTGCAGGCGGCCTTGGCCGTTCGAGCGCTCCCAGGCGAGGCGGGCCTGCGCGATGCCGCCCCTGATGGCGTGCGCGATCAACTCGTCGTGGCGCTCGCCCCGCGTCCGGCCGTGATAGACGTTGGGGGCCATTTCGCCCGCCTCGTCGTAGCTGTCGGCGTTGACGCCTGAGAAGGTTCCCACGCCGCCGGCCGCCGCCCAGGCGCCGGAACTCACACCGGTCGACACGGCGATGCCCTTGCCACCTTCAACCAGCGGCAGGACCTCGCGACCCGAAATCATCATCGGTTCGAGGGCTTTCACGTCCATCCCACTCCCTTGGACATAACTGGAACGACTATATGGCCGACCGCCGCGTCACGCCACCGCGAGTATGCGGTCGGGGGCATCGCTGAACACGCCGTCGACACCCCAATCGAACAATTGCCGCGCCCGACCGGGATCGTTGACCGTCCAGGCCAGCAGGGCCAAGCCGGCCGCCCGCACCCGCGCGACCTGGCGCTGGTCCAGGCGGCGGTGGTCGGCGCAAATCACCGTGCAGCCCAAACCGAGCGCCGCCTGATGCCAATCGGCGGGCAGGCCGTCGACCAGCAGGGCGCGCGGCCAGTCCGGGGCCGCCTCGCGCGCCGCTTGCAAGGCTTGGCGCGAGAAGGACGACATCAAGGGGGGCGCCCGATCCGCCGGCCAGGCCTGTCGCGTCGCGGCGACGGCCAGTCGGGCGGTGTCGGCCTCGCGGCCGGCGGCCGCCTTGACCTCGATGTTCAAACCCAGACCAAGCGCGGCGATCAACGCCGCCGCCTCGGCCATGGTCGGCACCCGTTCCCCCGCGAAGCGCTTGCCGAACCACGATCCGGCGTCCAGCGTTCCCAGCGTCTCGGGCGGGCAATCGGCGACCGATCCCGTGCCGTCGGTGGTGCGGTCGAGCGTGTCGTCGTGGATGACCACCGGCAGATCGCCCTTGGCCAGCCGCACGTCCAACTCGACCCACGGAGCGGCCAACGCCCTGGCGCGGCGAAAGCCGGCCAGGGTGTTTTCGGGGGCCGACAAGGCGGCGCCCCGATGACCGATCACCTTGGGCGGCGGCCCGATCAGTCGGCCGCCTTCTTCGACAGGTCTTCGCCGGTGGTCTGGTCGACCTGCTTCATCGACAGCTTGACCTTGCCGCGATCGTCGAAGCCCAGCACCTTGACCTTCACCGCGTCGCCGACCTTGATCACGTCGGTGACCTTGGCGACGCGCTGCGGCGCCAGTTCCGAGACGTGGACCAGGCCGTCGCGGCTGCCCAGGAAGTTGACGAAGGCGCCGAAATCGACGGTCTTCACCACCTTGCCGACATAGATCGCGCCCAGCTCGGGCTCGGCGACGATGCCCTTGATCCAGTCGATGGCGCGCTGGGCGGCTTCGCTGGAGATCGAGGCCACCTTGATGGTGCCGTCGTCGTCGATGTCGATCTTGGCGCCGGTGTTTTCGGTGATCTCGCGAATCACCTTGCCGCCGGTGCCGATCACTTCGCGGATCTTGTCCTTGGGGATCTGGAAGGTGGTGATGCGGGGCGCGTTCGAGCTGACCGCGTCACGCGCGTGGTCCATCACCTTGGTCATCTCGTTCAGGATGTGCAGGCGGCCTTCGCGCGCCTGATCCAGGGCGATGCGCATGATCTCCTCGGTGATCGAGGTGATCTTGATGTCCATCTGCAGCGCCGTGACGCCCTGATCGGTGCCCGCCACCTTGAAGTCCATGTCGCCGAGATGATCCTCGTCGCCCAGGATGTCGGACAGCACCGCGAAGCGGCCCTCTTCCTTGATCAGGCCCATGGCGATGCCGGCCACCGAGCGGGGCAGCGGCGCGCCGGCGTCCATCAGGGCCAGCGAGCTGCCGCACACCGTGGCCATCGAGGACGAGCCGTTCGACTCGGTGACCTCGGAGACCACGCGCACGGTGTAGGGGAACTTGTCCTTGGGCGGCAGGACCGGATGGATCGAGCGCCAAGCCAGCTTGCCATGGCCGACTTCGCGGCGGCCCGGCGAGCCCATGCGGCCGACCTCACCCACCGAATAGGGGGGGAAGTTGTAATGCAGCATGAAGTTTTCGCGATATTCGCCGCCCAGGGCGTCGATGATCTGCTCGTCCTGGCCGGTGCCCAGGGTGGCGACCACCAGGGCCTGGGTCTCGCCGCGGGTGAACAGGGCCGAGCCGTGGGCGCGCGGCAGCACGCCGACATCGATCTCGATCGGGCGCACGGTCTTGGTGTCGCGGCCGTCGATGCGGCGGCCGGTGTCCAGGATCGAGCCGCGCACGATCTCGCTTTCCAGTTCCTTGAACAGGCCGCTCATCGCCTCGGCCTCGAAGCTTTCCTCGGCCATCTTGGCCAGGGCGGCCTGCTTGACGGCGCCGACCTTCTCGTAGCGCGCCTGCTTCTGCATCTCGCCATAGGCGGCGCGCAGGTCGGCGGCGGCGATTTCCTTCAGGCGCTTCCAGGCGGCGTCGCGGCCGGCCGGAGCGGTGGGCAGGTCCCAGGGCTCCTTGGCGCAGGTCTCGGCCAGTTCGATGATCGCCCGGATGACCGGCTGGAACTCGCGATGACCGAAGGTCACGGCGCCCAGCATGACGTCCTCGGCCAATTCCTTGGCTTCGGACTCGACCATCAGAACGCCCTCGCTGGTGCCCGCGACCACGAGGTCGAGCTGCGAGCGCGCCATGTCGGGCAGCAGGGGGTTCAGCACATATTGGCCATCGATCCAGCCGACGCGGGCGGCGGCGATCGGACCCATGAAGGGCACGCCCGACAGGGTCAGGGCGGCCGAGGTGCCGACCATCGCGACGATCGAGGGATCGTTCTCGAGGTCATGGCTGAGCACGGTGCAGACGACCTGCGTCTCGTTGCGGAAGCCATCGGCGAAGAGGGGGCGGATCGGGCGGTCGATCAGGCGCGAGATCAGGGTCTCGGCCTCGCTCGGCCGACCCTCGCGCTTGAAGAAGCCGCCCGGAATCTTGCCGGCGGCGAACGCCTTTTCCTGGTAGTTGACGGTCAGCGGGAAGAAATCGATTCCCGGCCGGACGCTGCGCTGGGCGACCACGGTGCACAGCACGGTGGTCTCGCCCAGGGTGGCCAAAACGGCGCCGTCGGCCTGACGGGCGATCTTGCCGGTCTCCAGAACCAGCTTGCGACCACCCCAGGTCAATTCCTTGCGATAGACTTTGAACATCGACATTCGTCTTTTCCTTATTCCCAACGGGATCGCCGCCGGATTGCCGCGACCCCGCGCCTGACGGTCTTTTCGGATATGGCCCCGCCTCGGGGAGGCTCATGTGCGAACACCCGCGCGGAATGGTCTCCCGCGCGGGTCCTCGTCATCCGTCGGCGCGACTTTTCGAGGCTATTTGCGAAGGCCCAGCCGCGCGATCAGCTGCTCGTAACGCGACGAGTCCTTGCCGCGGACGTAATCCAGCATGCGGCGGCGTTGGCCAACCATGACCAGCAGGCCGCGACGCGAGTGGAAGTCCTTCTTGTGTTCCTTCAGATGCTCGGTCAGGTTGCGGATACGCTCGGACAGGATGGCGATCTGCACTTCCGGCGAACCGGTGTCGCCCTCGACGAGGCCGTATTCCTTGATGACTTCCTGCTTGCGCTCTGGCGTGATCGACATCGGGGTCTCCCTGAATCAAAGGTTCAAGACGCGCACCGGGCGTATTTCGACGCCCTCGATGCGGACCAGCGCCACCAGCCGTCCCTCGGCCATCGCCCGGAAAGTGGACCCTTCGGGGATGTCGGTCGGAATGGCTCGGGAAGCCTCGCGCCACAAGGGCACGGGCTGCCCGCTCTGCAGGCGGCGGGCCTCGCTTTCCGTCAGGGCCAGCGCCGGGATGTCGTCCAGCGCGGTCTCAACGGGAAGCACCAATTCGGCAGAGGCGGCACTATGCCCAAGTTCCCCCAGCTTTTCCAGGGAAATCGCGGTGTTTTCATGGAACGGGCCGCACGAGGTGCGGCGTAAGATCGCGACATGGCCGACCGTTCCAAGCGCCAGGCTGAGGTCGCGGGCCAGCGCCCGGACATAGGTTCCCTTGCCGCTGTGGACCTCGAAATCGGCGTGGTCGGCGTCGGGCATGTCGAGCAGCCGGAAGGCGTCGATGCGCACGCGGCGCGACTTCAACTCAACCGCCACGTCGTTGCGCGCCAGATCGTAGGCGCGCCGCCCCTCGACCTTGACCGCCGAGAAGATCGGCGGAACCTGCTCGATCTCGCCCAGGAAGGCGGGCAGCGCGGCCTCGATCTCGGCTTTGGTGGGGCGGTGGTCGCTGGTCGCGCTGATGTCGCCCTCGCGGTCGTCGGTGGTGCGCGCCTCGCCCCAGCGAACCCGCCAGCGATAGGTCTTCGAGCCTTCCATGACGTAGGCGACGGTCTTGGTCGCCTCGCCCAGGGCGATCGGCAGCACGCCGCTGGCCAGCGGGTCCAGGGTTCCGCCATGTCCGACCTTGGCCGCGTCCAGCAGATGGCGCACGCGCGTCACCACCGCCGTGGAACTCATGCCGATCGGCTTGTCGATGGCCAGCCAGCCGTTGACGACGGTGCCGCGACGCTTGCGACCCATGAGAGCTTTCAGTCCTCAAAACGGGCGAGCCGATCGACTCGCCTCATGGTAAAAAAGATTCACCACCAAGACACCAAGAGTCACCAAGAGACCGTGCCGTACGGACGAATCGCCGCTCTCTTCGTGTCCTTGGTGTCCTTGGTGTTTCGCTATTGGCCTTCGGGGTCGTGGTCGGCGTCGGAGGGGCGGACGTCGTCGCCCGCGATGTCGCGCCACACCTCGGGGCGGTGCAGGATCGCCTCGATCTTGTCGGCCCGGTCGAACGATAGGTCGGCCTCGAAATGCAGGGCGGGGGCGACCCGGATGTCGACCGCCTTGACCAGTTCGCGGCGCAGATAGCCGCTGGCGCGTCGCAGCCCGGCCAGCACCGCGTCGGTGTCGGCGCCGCCCAACGGCATCACATAGCAGGTGGCGTTGCGCAGATCGGGGCTGATCCGCACCTCGGTGACGGTGATGACATGGCTCGCCACCGCCGGATCGCGGACCTCGCCGCGCTCCAGGATGTTGGCCAAGGCGTGACGCAATTCCTCGCCGATGCGCAACTGGCGCTGGGTCGGCGGCCGGTTCTTGGTCATGACGTCTTCCCGGAAGGGACGCGCCGCACCCCGTTTAAAGGGTGGCGGCGACCTCCTCGATGTCGAAGCACTCGATCACGTCGCCGACCTGAAGGTCGTTGTAGTTTTCGAGCGACACGCCGCACTCGTAGCCCTCGCGGACCTCGCGCGCGTCATCCTTGAAGCGCTTGAGCTGACCCAGGCTGCCCTGGAACACCACCACGTCGTCGCGCAGCAGGCGGACCTTGGCGCCCCGCTTGATGACGCCTTCGGTGACCATGCAGCCGGCGACCTTGCCCACCTTGGTGATGTTGAACACCTCGCGAATCTGGGCGTAGCCCAGGAAACGCTCGCGCAGGGTGGGCGGCAGCATGCCGGCCAGGGCCTTCTTGATGTCGTCGGCGACGTCGTAGATGATCGAGTAGTAGCGGATCTCGACCCCATCGCGACGGGCCATTTCACGGGCCTGCGGATTGGCGCGGACGTTGAAGCCGATGATCAGGGCGTTCGACGCCTTGGCCAGGGTGATGTCGCTTTCGTTGACGCCGCCGACCGCCGAATGCAGCACGCGCACCTTGACCTCGTCGGTGCCCAGCTTGCCCAGCGTCGACGAGATCGCCTCGACCGAACCCTGCACGTCGCCCTTGATGACGACCGGCAGTTCCTTGGCTTCGCCCGCCTGGATGCGCGAGAACATCTGTTCCAGCGTGCCGCGCGACGAGGCGGCGAGAACCGTCTCGCGGTCCTTGCGTTGGCGATACAGGGCCACTTCGCGGGCGCGGGCCTCGGTCTCGACCGTGATGAAGTCGTCGCCGGCCTGCGGCGTGCCCTGAAGCCCCAGCACCTCGACCGGAGTCGACGGGCCGGCCTGGTCCACCTTGTTGCCGTGATCGTCGTTCAGCGCGCGCACCCGGCCCCATTCGGTGCCGGCCACGAACACGTCGCCGACCTTCAGGGTGCCCTTCTGGACCAGGACGGTGGCCACCGAGCCGCGACCGCGTTCGATCTTCGCCTCGATCACCACGCCCTGCGCCGAGCGCCCGTGATTGGCCTTGAGGTCCAGGATTTCGGCCTGCAGGAGGATGGCCTCCTCAAGCTTTTCCAGGTTCAGGCGCTTCTTGGCGGACACTTCGATGCACTGCACCTCGCCGCCCAGTTCCTCGACCACGACTTCGTGGTTGAGCAATTCCTGGCGAACCCGCTCGGGGCGCGCGTCGGGCTTGTCGATCTTGTTGACGGCCACCACGATCGGCACCTTGGCGGCGCGGGCGTGGCGGATGGCCTCGATGGTCTGCGGCATGATGCCGTCGTCGGCCGCCACCACCAGCACCACGATGTCCGTCATGTTGGCGCCGCGGGCGCGCATGGCGGTGAAGGCTTCGTGGCCGGGGGTGTCGATGAAGGTGATCTTGTCGCCCGACTTCATCGTCACCTGATAGGCGCCGATGTGCTGGGTGATGCCGCCCGCCTCGCCCGACACCACGTCGGTGGCGCGCAAGGCGTCGAGCAGCGAGGTCTTGCCGTGGTCGACGTGACCCATGACGGTGACCACCGGGGCGCGGGGCGCCATGTCGTGGGCCGAGTCGTCCAGGCCGGACAGCCCGATCTCGACGTCGGCGTCGGCGACGCGCTTGACGTTGTGGCCGAATTCGGTGACCACCAGCTCGGCGGTGTCGGCGTCGATGACCTGGTTGATGGTGGCCATCACGCCGTTGCGCATCAGCGACTTGATGACGTCGACGCCGCGCTCGGCCATGCGGTTGGCCAATTCCTGGACGGTGATCGTCTCGGGCACGACCACGTCGCGGATGACCTTCTCGGTCGACTTCTGCAGATGCTTGATGCGCTCGCGCTCGCGGGCCCGGCGCATGGCGGCCAGACTGCGGCCACGCTCGCCGCGCTCGTTGTCGTCCAACGCGGCGGTGATGGTCAGCTTGCCCGAGCGGCGGCGCGGTTCGGTGCGCTTCGGCGTGGGGGCCGGCTTGGGAGCGGCGGCGCGACGCTTGGCGGCGCGTTCCTCCTCCTCCTCCTCCTCCTCGGTGCGCCGCTTGGGCGCGCCGGGGGCGGGAGTGCTGG
>JADGAL010000056.1 GCA_015232025.1 Alphaproteobacteria bacterium | reverse complement strand
ATCGGGACTGTACGGGCAATTCGCCGCCCGCTTGGTGTCCTTGGTGTCCTTGGTGTTTCCCCACCTGCTTTCCAGGCGTCACATCCCCAGCGCGATCACCGTTCCGCCCAGCGCCATCTGATAAAGCGCGAAGGGCGTGAAGCCGTTGCGGCGCAGCCACCAGCCGGCCAGGGTGGCGGCCAGCCAGGCCAGCCCGAAGCTGACGGTCAGCGCCGCCAAGGCGTCGCCGCCGGGCGGCATGGCGTTCAGCCGGCCCAGTCCCGAAGCCAGCATCGCCGCCACGGCGGGGACCGACAGCAGCAGGGAAAAGCGGAACGCCTCGACCCGCTCGTAGCCCATCAGCCGGGCCAGCGCCACCGCCGGGCCGGCGCGCCCGGCGCCCGGCAGCAGCGCCACGCCTTGGACGGTGCCCAGCACCAGGGCGCCCAGCAGGGTCATATGCTCGATGCGCCGCAGGGTCAGCCCCAGACGGTCGGTGATGGCCAGCGCCAAGCCGGCGGCCACCGTGGTGCAGCCCACCACCAGCGGCGTGCCCGGCCCGAAGATCTGGCCTTGCGCCACCAGCCAGCCGATTCCGGCCGAGGGGATCGCCGCCACCGCGACTTGCAGCGCGAGACGCGCGCCGGGATCGCGGCGGCCCTTGGCGACCCGCCACAGCCCCATGCCCATCGACCACAGCTCGGACCGCAAGGCGGCGAGCAGCGCCAGCAGCAGGCCGGCCTGCACCGCCACCAGCATCGCCCCGCCGTGACGGGCGAGGCCCTTCAAGACCATGAGGGGCGGACGTTCGGCGCCCACCGGAAGAAACTCGGACACGCCCCGGACGAGGGCGAGGAAGGCAATCTCGATTTCGCTCATGCGAAGGAAATCCCCTGGATGCGGGCGCTGTTATATCACTTTCGGAGAGGGGGACGCGATAGTCCCGAAACGGGACGATTTCCGCCCATATTTGATCAAGCGTTCCGATTTGGGCGATGCGATCGGCCGATGATCGAAGGTAAAGGACATGGTGTCTTACCCTTTCCTCGGTTTTTCCTCGCCATCGTCGGATGATTCACGTATCACTGTGCCCGACCCGAGTCGGGAGAGAACGATGCCGCGCAAGATGTTGCAATTCGTCACCCTGGGCCAGCAGATGCCGGACAAGCGTCCGGCCGCCGCGCGGCGCGCCGATTTCCACGAGATTCACGAGCCCCTGACCCAGGCGCGGGCCGGCGACCAATCGTCGCGCTGCGAACAATGCGGCATTCCGTTCTGCCAAATTCATTGCCCCGTGCAGAACAACATCCCCGACTGGCTGATGCTGACCGCCGCCGGCCGCATGGAGGAGGCCTACGCCGTTTCCTCGGCCACCAACACCTTCCCCGAAATCTGCGGCCGCATCTGCCCGCAGGATCGCCTGTGCGAAGGCAATTGCGTGCTGGAGCGGTCGCGCCACGGCGCCATCACGATTGGCGCGGTCGAGAAGCACATCACCGAAACCGCCTGGGACAACGGCTGGGTGCGTCCGCCCTCGCCCAAGGTCGAGCGGCCGCACAATGTCGGGGTGATCGGCGGCGGGCCGGCCGGGCTGGCCGCCGCCGATTCCTTGCGCCGCCGGGGCTATGGCGTGCGGGTCTACGACCGTCACGACCGCATGGGCGGGCTGATGACCTATGGCATTCCCTCGTTCAAGCTGGAGAAGTCGGTGGTGGCGCGCCGCATCGACCTGCTTGAACGGGGCGGGGTCCAGTTCGAAGCCAATTTCGAGGTCGGCCGCGACGCCACGCTGGCCGAGCTGCGCCAACGCCACGACGCCCTGCTGATCGCCACCGGGGTCTACGCCCCGCGCGTCCTGACCGTGCCGGGGGCGGGACTGGCCGGCGCCCATCGCGCCTTGGATTACCTGATCGCCAGCAACCGCAAGGGCCTGGGCGATCCGGTGCCGGCCTTCGACGACGGCACGCTGAACGCGCGGGGCCGCGACGTCGTGGTGATCGGCGGCGGCGACACCGCGATGGATTGCGTGCGCACCGCCGTGCGCCAGGGCGCCCGCTCGGTCAAATGCCTGTATCGCCGCGACCGCGCCAACATGCCGGGCTCGCGGCGCGAGGTCGCCCACGCCGAGGAGGAGGGGATCGAATTCGTCTGGCTGGCCCAGCCGGTGGCCCTGCTGGGCGACGGCGCGGTCCGCGCGGTGCGGGTGCGCCGCATGCATCTGGGGGTCGCCGATTCCAGCGGCCGTCAGACCCCCACCCCCATCGAGGGATCGGATTTCGACGTGCCGGCCGATATGGTGATCGAGGCGCTGGGCTTCGACCCCGAGGACGTGCCGACCCTGTTCGGCGCCCCCGAACTGGCGGTGAGCCGCTGGGGAACGCTGGAGATCGACTTGGGCAGCAAGATGACCTCGATTCCCGGCGTGTTCGCGGCGGGCGACATCGTCCGCGGCGCCTCGCTGGTGGTGTGGGCGATCCGCGACGGCCAGGACGCCGCCAGCGCCATTCACGATTGGATTCAAGCCGGGGAGAAGACCAATGCGGCCGAATGAGGGCGAAATCTTCGCCGCCGAGTGGACGGCCAACGCCGCCCATCTGGCCGAACACGGCCTGTACGATCCGGCGCGCGAGGCCGATTCCTGCGGCGTCGGGCTGGTCGCCGCGCTTGACGGCAAGCCGCGCCGCGCCGTGGTCGAGGCCGGCATCCAGGCGCTGAAGGTGCTGTTCCACCGGGGCGCCGTCGACGCCGACGGCAAGACCGGCGACGGCGCCGGCATCCATGTCGAAATCCCCCAGGACTTCTTCAAGGAGCACGTCCGCCACACCGGCCACGAGCCGGTGCCCGGCCGCTTGGCGGTGGGCATGATCTTCCTGCCCAAGACCGATCTGGGCGCGCAGGAGCGCTGCCGCGGCATCGTCGAGACCGAGATCCTGAATTTCGGCTATTCGATCTATGGCTGGCGCCAGGTGCCGGTCAATGTGACGGTGATCGGCGAGAAGGCCAACGCGACCCGCCCCGAGATCGAGCAGATCATGGTCGCCAACCATCGCCGCGTGCCCGAGGCGCGCTTCGAAAACGACCTGTACGTCATCCGCCGCCGCATCGAAAAGCGCGTGCTGGCCGACCACATCACCGAATTCTACATCTGCTCGCTGTCGGCGCGCAGCGTGATCTACAAGGGCATGTTCCTGGCCGAGCAGTTGTCGGTGTTCTATCCCGACCTTCTGGACCCGCGCTTCGTGTCCAGCTTCGCCATCTATCACCAGCGCTATTCGACCAACACCTTCCCGACCTGGCGGCTGGCCCAGCCCTTCCGCATGCTGGCCCACAACGGCGAGATCAACACGCTGGCCGGCAACGTCAATTGGATGAAGTCGCACGAGACCCGCATGGCGCACGACGCGTTCGGCGACCATATCGAGGACATCAAGCCGGTGGTGCAGGCCGGCGGTTCGGATTCGGCCATCCTCGACAACGTGTTCGAGCTTCTGGTGCGGGCCGGCCGGCCGGCGCCGATGGTCCAGGCCATGCTGGTCCCCGAATCGCTGGGCCAGAACGCCGAGATGCCTAAGACCCATCGCGACTTCTACAGCTACTGCAATTGCCTGATGGAGCCGTGGGACGGGCCGGCCGCGATCTGCGCCACCGATGGCCGCTGGGTGATCGCCGCGATGGACCGCAACGGCCTGCGCCCGATGCGCTACACGGTGACCGGCGACGGGCTGCTGATCGTCGGCTCCGAGGCCGGCATGGTCCGCGTCGACGAGCGGACGGTGGTCGAGAAGGGCCGCGTCGGGCCGGGCCAGATGCTGGCCGTCGATTTGGCCGAGGGCCGGCTGTACCACAATCTGGAGATCAAGGACCGCTTGGCCGGCCGCCGCCCCTATGGCGACTGGGTCGGGCGGATCACCGTGCTGGACGGGCTGCTCGACGCCGACCCGACCGAGCCGGGCACCCTGGGCGGCGAGGCGTTGCGCCGCCGTCAGGCCGGCTATGGACTGACCATGGAGGATCTGGAACTGATCCTTCACCCGATGGCCGAGGACGGCAAGGAGGCGATCGGCTCGATGGGGGACGACACGCCGCTGGCCGTGCTGTCGTCGCATTGGCGCGGGCTGCACCACTATTTCCGCCAGACCTTCAGCCAGGTCACCAATCCGCCGATCGACTCGCTGCGCGAAAAGCGGGTGATGAGCCTGAAGACCCGGCTGGGCAATCTGGGCAACATCCTGGACGAGGACGAGACCCAGTGCGATCTGCTGCAACTGGAAAGCCCCGTGCTGTCCACCGCCGACTTCATGGCGATGCGCGCCCATATGGGCGCCACCGCCGCCGAGATCGACGCCACCTTCGACCCGGCGGGCGGTGAGACGGCGCTTAAAGACGGCTTGTCGCGCATTCGCCGCGAGGCCGAGGACGCGGTGCGCGGCGGCTGCACCCATGTGGTGCTGTCCGACGAGGCGGTCGGGCCGACCCGCGCGCCGATCCCGATGATCCTGGCGGCCGGCGGCGTGCATTCGCATCTGGTGCGCCAGCAGTTGCGCACCTTCACCTCGCTGAACATCCGTTCGGGCGAGTGCCTGGACGTGCATTACTTCGCCGTGCTGATCGGCGTCGGCGCCACCACGGTCAACGCCTATCTGGCCCAGGAGGCGATCGCCGACCGCCATGCCCGCGGCCTGTTCCCCGGCGCCACGCTGGAGGACTGCGTGCGCCGCTACAAGAAGGCGGTGGGCGAGGGGCTTTTGAAGATCATGTCCAAGATGGGCATCTCGGTGGTCAGCTCGTATCGCGGCGGCTACAATTGCGAGGCGGTCGGGCTGTCGCGCGCCCTGGTCGCCGAGTTCTTCCCCGGCATGACCTCGCGCATCTCGGGGCTGGGGCTGGCCGGCATCCAGGCCCGCGTGTTGGAGATGCACGCCCGCGCCTTCGGCGAGGACGCGGTGGCGCTGCCGATCGGCGGATTCTACCGCTGGCGGCGCGGCGGCGAGGCCCATTCCTTCGAGGGCACCCTGATCCACACGCTGCAAAGCGCGGTGGCCAACGATTCCTACACCCAATGGAAGCGGTGGTCCGACGGCCTGCGCCGGCTGCCGCCGATCAATCTGCGCGACCTGCTGGAGATCCGCGCCTTGGGGCCGGCGGTGTCGCCCGACGAGGTCGAATCGATCACCGAGATCAGGAAGCGGCTGGTCACCCCCGGCATGTCGCTGGGCGCCCTGAGCCCCGAGGCGCACGGCACGCTGAACATCGCCATGAACCGCATCGGCGCGCGCTCGGTGTCGGGCGAGGGCGGCGAGGACCCGGCGCGCTACAAGCCGGCGGCCAATGGCGACAACGCCAACTCGGCCGTCAAGCAGGTCGCCTCGGGGCGCTTCGGCGTCACCGCCGAGTATCTGAACAACTGCCGCGAGATCGAGATCAAGGTCGCCCAGGGCGCCAAGCCCGGCGAGGGCGGCCAGTTGCCCGGCTTCAAGGTCACCGTCGAGATCGCCCGGCTGCGCCACGCCACGCCCGGCGTCACGCTGATCTCGCCGCCGCCGCACCACGACATCTATTCGATCGAGGATCTGGCCCAGCTCATCTACGACCTGAAGCAGATCAACCCCGAGGCGCTGGTCACCGTCAAGCTGGTGGCGCGTTCGGGGATCGGCACCATCGCGGCCGGCGTCGCCAAGGCCAAGGCCGACATCATCCTGGTGTCGGGCCATTCGGGAGGCACCGGCGCCAGCCCGCAGACCTCGATCAAATATGCCGGCCTGCCCTGGGAGATGGGCCTGTCCGAGGTGCATCAGGTGCTGACGCTGAACCGCCTGCGCCATCGCGTGCGGCTGCGCACCGATGGCGGCCTGAAGACCGGGCGCGACATCGTGATCGCCGCCATGCTGGGCGCCGAGGAGTTCGGCATCGGCACCACCAGCCTGGTGGCGATGGGCTGCATCATGGTGCGCCAGTGCCACTCCAACACCTGCCCGGTGGGCGTCTGCACCCAGGACCCCGCCTTGCGCGCCCGCTTCGACGGCACGCCCGAGAAGGTCGTCAACCTGTTCAGCTTCCTGGCCGAGGAGGTGCGCGAAATCCTGGCCGGGCTGGGCGCCAAGGCGCTGACCGAGGTGATCGGGCGCTCGGACCTGTTGCATCAGGTCAGCCGCGGCTCGCCGCATCTCGACGATTTGGACCTCAACCCGCTGCTCGCCCAGGCCGATTCGGGGGGGCATCCGCGCTTCTGCTCGTTGGTGGGCCGCAACGAGGTCCCCGAGACCCTGGACGCCCGCATGATCGAAGACGCCCGCCCGGCGCTTGAGGAGGGCGAGAAGATGCAGCTCGCCTACAGCGTGCGCAACACCGAGCGGGCGGTGGGCACCAAGCTGTCGCACAAGATCGTGCGGCGCTATGGAATGACCGGGTTGCAGCCCGGCCACATCACCGTGCGCCTGCGCGGCTCGGCCGGGCAAAGCCTGGGCGCCTTCGCGGTGCGGGGCCTGAAGCTCGAGGTGTTCGGCGAGGCCAACGATTATGTCGGCAAGGGCCTGTCGGGCGGCACCATCGTCATCCGCCCGCCGGTGTCGAGCCCGTTGCGCTCGAACGAGAACACCATCCTGGGCAACACCGTGCTGTACGGCGCCACCGCCGGACGGCTGTTCGCGGCGGGTCAGGCCGGCGAGCGCTTCGCGGTGCGCAACTCCGGCGCCCACGCGGTGATCGAGGGCTGCGGCTCGAACGCCTGCGAATACATGACCGGCGGCGTGGTCGCCATCTTAGGCGCGGTGGGCGCCAATTTCGCGGCGGGCATGACGGGCGGCATGGCCTTCGTCCACGATTCGGACGACGGCTTCGCCCACCGGGTCAATCCCGACACGGTGATCTGGCAGCGCGTGGCGAGCCCCCAATGGGAACGCCTGCTGCTCGATCTGGTCACCGAGCATCACCGCGAAACCCAGTCGCCGCACGCCCAGGCGGTGCTGGCCGATTGGGGCCGCGAAAGCCGCCGCTTCTGGCAGGTGGTGCCCAAGGAGATGCTGAGCCGGCTGGAATGGCCGCTGTCGCCCGAGGACGCGCGCGAACGGGCGCTGCCGGCCTGACATGTCAGAGGGACTATTCCAAGACCGCCACTTGCGCTAAATAGGTCGGATGCGCACGCTCTTTCATTTCTGGCTGTCTCCTGGCTGCCGCAAGGTCAGGATGGCGCTGTACGAGAAGAAGCTGGAATTCGATCCGGTGGTGGAACGGGTGTGGGAGGCCAGACCCGAGTTCCTGGCCATCTCGCCGCACGCCGAAGTTCCCGTGCTGGTCGAACCGGACGGAACGACGCTGCTGGACGCCACCGCGATCTGCGAATATCTGGACGAGATCCAGATGGAACCGCCGCTGCTGGGCTTCGACCCGCTGACCCGCGCCGAGGTGCGCCGTCTGGTCGGCTGGTTCGACGGCTGCTTCGGCCGCGAGGTCACCGACAACCTGGTCGGCGAGAAGATGCTGAAGCGCCTGTACGGCCATGGCGGACCCGATTCGCGCGCCATCCGCGCCGGTTACGCCAACATCCACCGCCACATGGAGTATATCGGCTGGCTGATCGAGCACCGCCGCTGTCTGGCCGGCGACGCCTTTTCGATGGCCGACATCACCGCCGCCGCCCACGTCTCGGCGATCGACTATCTGGGCGACGTGCCATGGGAGAACCATCCCGCCGCCCGCGACTGGTACGCGCGCATCAAGTCGCGCCCCAGCTTCCGCACCATCCTGGGCGACCACGTCCCCGGCATGCCGCCGCCCAAGCATTACTCGGACCCGGATTTCTGACCAAGCGGAAGTCAAGAGAAGTCAAGGGAAGTCAAGGGAAGTCAACCACCAAGACACCAAGACACCAAGAAGTCACCAAGAGAGACGCGCGGCTCGGAGGGTTTGCCCGGTCCCTTGGTGCCTTCTTTGTGATCTTTGTGTCTTGGTGGTTAACTTTTTTCCTTTTTTCCTCTTACCCCTCCGCCAACATCCGCTCGACCCAAGCCGGGACCACGCTGGCGGCGGGGCCGTAGATCGCCTCGTCGAACAGGCTGGCGCCTTCCGAGGGTTCCAGGTTGAGTTCGAGGGTCCGAACCCCCAGCCGGCGGGCATGCTCGACGAAGCCGGCCGCCGGGTAGACGTTGCCCGAGGTGCCGATCGAGACGAACAGGTCGCATTCGCCCAGCGCGCGGTGGATTCGCTCCATGTGAAGCGGCATCTCGCCGAACCACACGATATGGGGCCGCAAGGTGCCCGATTTCTGGCACATCGGGCAGCCGGTCTCGCGGTCGAGATCGTCGCGCCAGTCCAGCACCCCGCCGCAGAAGCCGCAGCGCACCTTGGCCAGCTCGCCATGCATGTGGATCAGGTGGCGGCTGCCGGCGCGTTCGTGCAGATCGTCGATGTTCTGGGTGACGATCAGCACCTCGCCCGGCCATTCGGCTTCCAGGCGGGCCAGGGCGAAATGGGCGGGGTTGGGCGTCACCGCGTCGGACACCAGTTGGCGGCGGCGCGCGTTGTAGAAGGCGTGGACCCGGTTGGGATCGCGCTGGAAGGCCTCGGGCGTGGCGACGTCCTCGAGGCGCACCGTCGACCAGATTCCACCCTCGTCGCGAAAGGTTTCGAGCCCGGATTCCTTGCTGATTCCGGCTCCGGTGAGAATGACGATGCGGCTTGGGGCCATGGAAGCCTTCCGGTATGGTTCGAAAGCCCATGGGAAACGGGAGCCGCGGCATGGTCAAGGTTCTTTTCGTGTGTACCGGCAACATCTGCCGCTCGCCCAGCGCCGAGGGCGTGTTTCGCGCCCTGTTGAAGGCCGAGGGCGTGACCGGAGTCGAGACCGACTCGGCGGGAACCCACGGCTATCACATCGGCGAGCCGCCCGATCCGCGCTCGTGCCAGGCGGCGCTGGCGCGCGGCGTCGATCTCCGCCCCTTGCGGGCGCGTCAGGTCGAGGCGCGGGACTTCCGCGACTTCGATCTGGTGGTGGCGATGGACCGCGGCCATCTCGCCCATCTCGAAAAGCTGTGCCCGGCCGCCGAGCGCCATCGCCTGGCGCTGTTCATGACCTTCGCCCCCGGCCACGGCACCCGCGACGTGCCCGATCCCTATTACGGCGCGGGCGACGGCTTCGAGCGGGTGCTGGATTTGATCGAGGCCGGCTCGCGCGGCCTGATCGCCCATTTGCGCGAGCGCCTGGGATGACGGTTCAGAAGAACAAGGTTCACCACCGAGACACCAAGACGAGCCAATCGCCCGATGGGAAACACCAAGGACACCAAGGACACCAAGGCAAGGGACGCGATTAGCCCGTGCGGTCCCTTGGTGACTCTTGGTGGCCGTCTTGGTGGTGAACCTTTTTTCTGAACCTCAATGCCGGAAGTGGCGCATCCCGGTGAAGACCATCGCCAAGCCCTTCTCGTCGGCGGCGGCGATCACCTCGTCGTCGCGGACGCTGCCGCCCGGCTGGATGACCGCCGTGGCGCCGGCTTCGGCCGCCGCGAGCAGGCCGTCGGCGAAGGGGAAGAAGGCGTCCGAGGCGACCACCGAGCCGATGGTGGCGGGTTGCGCGGCGCCGATCGCCTTGGCGGCCTCGGCGGCTTTCCACGAGGCGATGCGCGAGGAATCGACGCGGCTCATCTGGCCGGCGCCGATGCCGACCGTGGCGCCGTCCTTGACATAGATGATGGCGTTGGACTTGACGTGCTTGCAGACCCGGAAGGCGAACAGCAGATCGTCGAGTTCACGTTCCGTCGGCTGGCGCTTGGTCACCACCTTCAGGTCGGCGCGGGCCACGCGGCCATTGTCGCGGCTTTGCAGCAGCAGGCCGCCGGCCAGGGCGCGCACCGCCATGCCGGGCGCGGTGGGGTCGGGCATGCCGCCGGTGACCAACAGGCGCAGATTCTTCTTGGCGGCGAACAGGGCGATGGCGTCGTCGTCGACCTCGGGGGCGATCACCACCTCGGTGAAGATCTTGACGATCTCGGCGGCGGTCGCGGCGTCGAGGCGGCGGTTCATCGCCACGATGCCGCCGAAGGCGCTGACCGGATCGCAGGCCAGCGCCTGCTCGTAGGCCTTGCGCAGATCGGCGCCGGTCGCCACGCCGCACGGATTGGCGTGCTTGATGATGGCGATGGTCGGCTGATCGAACTCGGCGGCCAGCTCGAAGGCGGCGTCGGTGTCGTTCAGATTGTTGTAGGACAGCTCCTTGCCCTGAAGCTGGCGGGCGGTGGCCACGCCGGGGCGCTCGCCATTGACGTAGAAGGCGGCCCGCTGATGCGGGTTCTCGCCATAGCGCAACGTCTGGCGCAGGGTGCCGCCCACCGCGTAGGCGCGCGGGAAGGGCTCGTCCACCTGGGCCGCGAACCAATTCGAGATCAAAGCGTCATAGGCCCCCGTGCGGGCATAGGCCAGCGCGGCGAGGCGGCGGCGCAAGACCAGGGTGGTGGCGCCGCCATGGGCCTCCATCTCGGCGATCACCGAGGCGTAGTCGGCCGGATCGACCACCACGGTGACGCCCTCGTGATTCTTGGCGGCGCCCCGGATCAGCGACGGGCCGCCGATATCGATGTTCTCGATGCAGGTCTCGAAATCGGCGCCCTTGGCGACCGTCGATTCGAAGGGGTAGAGGTTGACCACCACCAGATCGATCGGCGGGATGCCGTGCGAGGCCATCGCCGCCTCGTGGCCGGCGTTGCCGCGGATGCCCAGGATGCCGCCATGCACCTTGGGGTGCAGGGTCTTGACCCGGCCGTCGAGCATCTCGGGGAAGCCGGTGTGGTCGGCGACCTCGGTGACCGCCACGCCGGCATCGCGCAAAGCCTTGGCCGAGCCGCCGGTCGACAGGATTTCAACCCCGCGCCCGACCAGGAATCGGCCCAGTTCGATCAGGCCGGTCTTGTCGGAGACGGAGATCAGGGCGCGGCGAATCGGCGTGTCGGTCATGGCGTTCGGTCCTCTGGCAGCGGGAGTGCGGCCGGCGTATAGCACGAAGACGGCGCGTCAAGAAGCGCCCGCGGCGAGTCCCATTCCGGCACCAGCCGGCGCACGCCGTCCAACACCGCCTGGGTGCGGCCGGCGCGGGCTTGGGTTTCCAAGGCGTCCAGCGCGGCGGCCAGCACGGCATGGTCGGCGGCGCGCGGCGCGGCGATCAGCACGCCTTGCAGGGCGGTGGGAAGGGCCGGCTCGGCGCCGTGGAAGATTTCCTCGTACAGCTTCTCGCCGGGGCGCAGGCCGGTGAATTCGATGCGCACGTCCTGACCGGCCAGCCGGATCATCTGGCGCGCCAGATCGACGATGCGCACCGGCTCGCCCATGTCGAGCACGTAGATCTTGCCGTGCTCGGGCGAGCCCGCCGCCAGCGCCGAGGCGTGCAGCACCAATTCGACCGCCTCGCGCACCGTCATGAAGAAGCGGGTGATCTCGGGATGGGTCACCGTCAACGGCCCGCCCGCCGCCAATTGACGCTGGAACAGCGGCACCACCGAGCCCGTCGAACCCAATACGTTGCCGAAACGAACCGTCACGAAGCGCGTTCCGCCGCCCTCGACGTCCAGCGCTTGGCAATAGCTTTCGGCGATGCGCTTGGTGGCGCCCATCACGTTCGAGGGGTTGACCGCCTTGTCGGTCGAGATCAGCACCATCGCCTCGACGCCGTGCGCCTGACAGCAATCGGCCACGTTGCGGCTGCCGATCGCGTTGGTCAGCACGCCCTCGACGGGGTTTTCCTCGACCATCGGGACGTGCTTGAGCGCGGCGGCGTGGAACACCAGTTGCGGCCGTTCCTCGCCCATCACCTGGGCGAGCCGCCCGGCGTCGCGCACGTCGCAGATCACCGCGCGGCGCGGCACGCCGGGGTGGCGCTCGTGGATTTCCAGATCGATGGTGTAAAGCGCGTATTCGCAGGAATCGGCCAGCACCAGCCGGGCCGGGCCGATCGCCGCGATCTGGCGCGCCAACTCGCCGCCGATCGAGCCCCCCGCCCCGGTGACCAGGACGCGCCGGCCCCGCACCAGGGTCTCGACATCCTCGCGCCCCAGCACCGTCTGCGGGCGGCCCAGCAGATCCTCGAGCGCGATCGGGCGCATCGGGATCGGCTCGTCCAACGAGCGGAAATCGGTCAGGCGGGGCAGCCGCGACAGCGTCATGCCCAGCGAATCGGCCAGATCGAGCAAGCCCCGCATCTCGGCGCCGCCCAGCGACGGGCTGGCCACCACCAGCCTTTGGGGCCTCTCGCCGCGTTCGTCCAGTTGGTCGAGAACCCCCCGCAAGCCGTCGAGGGTGCCCAGCACCCCGATGCCGTGGATCACCCGGCCGACCCGGCTGTTCTTGTCGTCGACCATGGCGACGGCGCGGTAGTCGGCGTGGGGATGTCCGGTGGCGCGGATGAACAGCTCGGCCTCGTCGCCCGCCCCGATCAGCAGCACGGGGACGCGCGAATCGCCGCCGGCCGCCAGCTTGCCCAGGGCGCGCCGGTCTTTCAGCAGCCGGAACAGAAAGCGCGGCCCGCCCAGCAGGGCGACCAGCACGAACCACTGGATGAGCGGCAGCGAGCGGGGAAAGCCCTCCAGCCGGGTCAACGCGAACATCACGGGCAGGAAGATCAGGATGGCCAGCGCCGCGCCCTTGGTGATGGCGGCGGCGTCGTCGACGCTGGCGTAGCGCCAGACGCCGCGATACATGCCCATCAAACGAAAGACGATGGCGGCCAGCGGCGCGAAGACCAGCGGGCCCTGGATCAGCAAGGGGCGATAGGTGTCGAGAACGTCGTCGCCGACCCGCAGGGTCAGGGCCAAGGCGAAGGACAGCGCCGCCATGACGATGTCATGGACGAAGGCTATGTCGCTCTTCGAAATCCAGCGCAAGAAAACGACACCCTTTTGGTTGGCCGCCGCACGATAGCAGAGATCATGGCCCCGCCAAAGTCCGTGTGCGGGCCATGCGCGACAGTCGAGCCAGCAATCCCCCAACCAGCAGGGCCGCCGCCACCAGCGCCGCCCACGGCTTGGCCAAAGCGATCACCGCCAGCCCGGCCAGCACCGCGTCGGCGCCCAGCACGGTGGCCGAAACCGCCGCGTGGCTTTCCACCGCCCGCGCCGCCCGTTGGTAAAAGTGCTCGCGGTGCGGAGTCCACGGCTTCTCGCCGCGAAAGACCCGCCGCGTCAGGGTCAGCGTGGCGTCGGCGAGATAGTAGGCCGGCAGGATCAGGGCCGGCGCCCACTGCCCCCGCGCGGCGGCGGACAGCAGCAGCCAGCCCAGCAGGACGCCCAGCGGCACGCTGCCCACATCCCCCAAAAACACGCGGGCCGGCGCCCAGTTCCAGCGCAGAAAGCCCAGCGCCGCCCCGGCCAACACCGCCGCCGGAGCCGCGTCGCCGCCGGTAGCCAAGGCGATCGCGGCGAGGCCGCCGCCGATCGCCACCGTCTCGACCCCGGTGATGCCGTCGATGCCGTCCATGAAATTGAACAGATTGACGAACCACACCCAGGCGAGCAGCGCGAACACCCGATCAAGCCACATCGGCGCCAGCCCTTGCAGCACCGGCCCCTCGGGCAGCAGCGCCAGTCCCGCGCCCACCACCACGAACTGAACCAGGAAACGCGGGCTTGGTTGACGGCGTGCAGATGCTCGACCACCGCCCAGGCGATCGACATGCCGTCCCAGGTGGCGGTGCCCCGCCCGATCTCGTCCAGGATGACCAGACTGCGCGGGCCGGCCTGGTTCAGGATGGCGGCGGTTTCGACCATCTCGACCATGAAGGTCGAACGGCCGCGCGCCAGATCGTCGGCGGCGCCGACCCGGCTGAACAGGCGATCGACGACGCCCAGCGCGGCGCCGTCGGCCGGCACGAACGAGCCCATCTGGGCCAGCACGGCGATCAGCGCGTTCTGGCGCAGGAAGGTGCTCTTGCCGGCCATGTTGGGGCCGGTGACCAGCCATAGCCGCTGGCCGTCCGACAGGTCGCAGTCATTGGCGACGAAGGGTTCGACGCTGGCCGCCTCGACCACCGGATGGCGCCCGCCGCGAATCGCGAAGCCGGGGCCGTCGTCGACCGAGGGTCGGCACCAGCGCCGCTCGATCGCCAATTCGGCCAAGCTGGACGCCACGTCCAGGGCGGCCAGGGCCTGGGCCGCGCGGGCGATCTCGTCGGCCCGCGCGACGGCCTCGCCGACCAGATCGGCGAACAAGTCCAATTCCAGCGCCAGCGCCTTGTCGGCGCCGCCGCGGATGCGGTTCTCCAATTCGCCCAGTTCGACCGTGGTGTAGCGCACCGAACTGGCGATGGTCTGGCGGTGGATGAAGTCGGCGCCCATCCGCTCGGCCTGTTTGGGCGGCACCTCGAC
>JADGAL010000055.1 GCA_015232025.1 Alphaproteobacteria bacterium | reverse complement strand
GTGGCCGGACGGCGGGCGGTTGGGGCGCGGGCGCGACGGGAGGCGGCGCCGGCTCGGCGCGCAGCGGGACGGCGTCGCGCATGAACAGGCGCCACAGCTTGGCCTCCTGCTCGGTGACCCGCCGCGGAACCCGCCGTTCAGCCGCCGTGCTCATCGACCAGGATCACGTGCAGGCGTCGCGGGCCGTGGGCGCCCAACAGGATGGTTTGCTCGATGTCGCCGGTCCGCGACGGGCCGGTGATCATGTTGATGTTGCGCGGCACCAGACGGCCGTCGACGCGGAGGCGCGCCCAAACCTCCTCGTAGCCGCCGACCACTTGGCCCGCCTCGATCACCGCGATGTGGGTGTCGGGCAGGAAATTCAGCGTGGTCGGGCTGTCGGGGCCCGAGCACAGCACCAGCGTGCCGGTTTCGGCGACGCCGGCCGCCACCGGGGTGACGCTGACCGGGTCGATGGGCAGGGCGGCGCCGAAACGCGTCTCCAGCAAGGGCGCCGCCGCCCAATCCAGGGCTTGCAGGGCGGGCGCCACGACCAGCCGGGTGGGCAGGTTCTGGCTGGCCAGATAGCTGGCGATCGCCGCCGGAACCAGGGCCTTCGAGGCCACCCGGTCGACCGAAGCCGACATCTCGACGCACATCGCCATGAACAGGGCGATTTGCTCGGGGTGCGGCAGGGTGCCGCGCGCCGGCACCGCGGCGGCGTGCGGGTGGTTTAGCGCCTCCTCCAGCTCGGCGCGCCGGGATGGGGGCAAGGCGCCGCGACCCAGCGAGCCGCGGATGGAGTCCAGGATCTGCCGTTTCGCCGTCATTGCTTCTCCGTCCTCTTCTGGGCCCGTCTGGCCGCCCGTCTGGCCGCCCGCGCCTCGGGCGTGTCGACCACCGCCGGTTCCGGCTGGCGCTCCGTGGTGGCTTGGCGTTCCCGCTTGCGCTCGACGGGGGCCGGTTCGGGCGGCTTTTCCGTTCTTTCCTCGCGCATCACATACAGCCCGACGAATTTGCGCCAGTCGCCGCGCGGCGCCAGGCAGCCGATCTCGGGCAAATCGCGCAAGGTAAGCCCGACGCCGCCGAAGGTCCACAAGACCTCCCAGGCGTGGGCGCCGCGCGCCGCCAGGGTCAAGGTCCGGGCCAGCAGCAACTGCGTCACGACATGGCGGTGCAGCAGAAGCTGATACAGCACCGTGGCGACCATCGCGGCCATGCCGGCGATCAGGCCAAAAAACAGCAGCGTCAACAAACTCAAGCTGCCCAGCATGACCAGCGGCGCCACGGTGTCCGAAATCCGGAAGACCGGCGAGCGCGGCGTGTTCAGCCGGGCGGTCTCCAGGAACACGCTGACCCGACCCTCGGCGATCGCCTTGGCCAGCGCGGCGTGCAGCACCTCGTCCGGCAATCCCTCACGGCCCATTCAACGCCGCCGGCCGGTGGCCCATTGGTCCATGAAGCCGCGCCGCGCCGAAGGGGCGGGCAGATCACGGGTGTTGGTCCAGCCGCCGGCCATCGGCATGCTGGTGAAGCGGCCGCGTCGCTTGCCCAGCATGCCCAGCGTGGCGACCGCCGCCATGGTGTACAGGCGGTACAAGGTGGGATGGCGCACCAGCCAGGACCAGCCCTTCAGGGCCAGGCGCACCCGGCCGGGCTGCAAATGGCGCTCGAACTCGCGCCCGCGCCAATGGCGCAGCATGCGCGGCAGCGGAATGCGCATCGGACACACCGCCTCGCAGCGCCCGCACAGGGTCGAGGCGTTGGGCAGGTCGCGCGCCTCCTCCAGGCCGATCAGCGCGGGCGTCAGCACCGATCCCATCGGCCCCGGATAGACCCAGCCATAGGCGTGGCCGCCGATCGCGCCATAGATCGGGCAATGATTGATGCAGGCGGCGCAGCGGATGCAGCGCAGCATGTCGTGAAACGCCCCGCCCAGCATGTTCGAGCGGCCATTGTCGAGCAGCACGACGTGGAATTCGCTCGGCCCGTCCAGATCCTCGGCGCGCCGCGGCCCCGCCGAGAAGGTGGTGTAGGCCGCGAATTCCTGCCCGGTGGCCGAGCGGGCCAGCAGGCGCAACACCGTGGTGGCGTCCTCCATGGTCGGCACGACCTTCTCGATGCTGGTCAGCACGACATGGACGCGCGGCAGGGTCTGGGTCAGATCGCCATTGCCCTCGTTGGTGACGATGATGGTGGCGCCGGTCTCGGCGATCATCATGTTGGCGCCGGTGATGCCCAGATCGGCGGTGACGAAGCTTTCGCGCAGCACCTCGCGGGCCTCGTCCAGCAATTCGCGGGCCTCGCCCAGCGGCCGGTCGGCGGGGTATTGCGGATGCGCCTTGACGAAGGCCTGGGCGACATGGCCGCGATTGAGGTGGATGGCCGGGGCGATGATGTGGCTGGGGGGCTCGTCGCGAAGCTGGATGATGTATTCGCCCAAATCGGTCTCGACCGGCCGCACGCCGTTCTTTTCCAGATAGGCGTTGAGGCCGATCTCCTCGGCCACCATCGACTTGCCCTTGGTGACCGTGCGGGCGTTCGAGGCGCGGCAGATGTCCAAGACGATGCGGCGGGCCTCCTCGGCGTCGCGCGCCCAGTGGACATGGCCGCCCTGGGCCAGCACCTTGGCCTCGAACAGTTCCAGGTAATGGTCGAGATGGGCCAGGACGTGGTTCTTCATGTCGCGGCCGGCGTCGCGCAGCGCCTCGAATTCCGGCAGGCGCTCGACCGCCACGCCGCGCTTGGCGCGGAAGCCCTTCTTCAGCGTGGCCAGCGCGCCTTGCAGGGCCTCGTCGCGCATGGCGCGGTGGGCGTTGGCCTTGAAGTCGTGGCTGGTGGGATGCATGGCCTCACTCCTCGCCCGACTCGCCGATCGGCGCGACCAGGGGACCGCCGGCCAGCACCTCGGCGACGTGGCGGACGGCGATCCGGCTGCCCTGGCGCTTCAGCTTGCCGGCGATGTTCATCAGGCAGCCCAGATCGCCGCCCAGCACCAGGGCGGCGCCGGTGGCGGTGGCGTCGGCCGCCTTGTCCGACACCATACGGTCGGAAATCTCGGGGTATTTGACGCAGAAGGTGCCGCCGAATCCGCAGCACTCCTCGGGCGCCGCCAGTTCGGACACCGTCAGCCCGGCCACCGAGCCAAGCAGCTTGCGCGGCTGCGTCTTGACGCCCAATTCGCGCAGGCCCGAGCAGGAATCGTGATAGGTCGCCGTGCCGGAATGGCTGGCGCCCGCCACCGCCTCGACGCCCAGCACGTCGACCAGGAACGAGGTCAGTTCGAAGGTGCGCCGGGCCAGCTCGCGGGCCTTGCCGGCCATCTCGGGATCGTCGTCGAACAGCGGGGGATAATGTTTGGCGATCATCCCGGCGCAGCTTCCCGAGGGCAGCACGACATAGTCGAATCCGGCCAGCAGCGCGATGTTGTGGCGCGCGATCGCCGCCGCGTCGGCGCGATCGCCGCTGTTGTAGGCCGGCTGGCCGCAACAGGTCTGGCCGGCGGGCGCCTCGACGATGCAGCCGGCGTCCTCAAGCAGCTTGACCGCCGCGAACCCGATCTCGGGGCGGAACATGTCGACCAGGCAGGTGACGAACAGCGCGACGCGCTTTGGTTTTTCAGACATTCACGCTCCCCGACCCGCTTGTCCGGGCTTTAAGCACCAGAATGGTCCGACCGCCCGCGAAAGGCAAGCATGGGGGGAGGCTTCAGGGCTTGAGCCCGTTGGGCAGCAGCAGCCACCAGCGGCCGCGGCTTTTCATGCGGCCGGCCTTTTCCAGGGCCGGCTCGCCGAACCCCCAGAAGAAATCGCCGCGCACCGCCCCCTTGATCGCCGAGCCGGTGTCCTGCGCCACCATCAGGCGCTGAAGCGTCAAGCCGTCGGGATCGCGGGTCGACAGCCACAGCGGCGCGCCCAGCGGCACGAAGCGGGGATCGACGGCCAGCGAGCGGCCGGCGGTCAGCGCCACGCCCTGGGCGCCGATCGGGCCGTCGCCCTCGATCAGGCGGAAGAACACGTAGCGCGGGTTCTCGCGCATCAGGCCGCGGCCCTGGGCCGGATTGGCCTTGAGCCAGGCGCGGATGGCCTGCATCGAGGCCTCGCCCGGCTTCAGCAGGCCGCGGTCCTGCATGATCTTGCCGATGCCGGTGAAGGGATGGCCGTTGCTGCCCGCGAAGCCGACCCGCACCACCTCGCCCTTGGGCAGCTTGACGCGGCCCGAGCCCTGGACCTGCAGGAAAAACAGGTCGACCGGGTCGGACAGCCACAGCAGCACCGGGGCGCGGTCACCCAGCCCGGCGGTCTCGATCTCGGCGCGGCTGGCGTAGCGCGCCCCGTCGCCATTGCCGACCAAATCGCGCGGCGCCCCGTAAAGCGGCACCTGATGCGCGGCGTCGCGCTTGCGCGAGCCGGACAGCTCGGCCTCGTAATAGCCGGTGAACAGCCCCTCCGGCTGATCGCCGGCCACGGCGGCCCAGGGACGGAAGGCGCCTTCGAAGAACTGGCGCGCCGCCTGGTGATCGCCCTTGGCCACCTTGCGCGCCCCCAGGCAGGGCGACAGCCAGTCGGACCCCTTGCCGCCCAGCCCGTCGCGGCCGACCGGCTTGTCGGGTTGGGAGAGCATTTTTTCGCAGGACCGCAGGAAGGCGTCCAACACCTCGGCGTGGCGATCGGCGGCCCAGCCGGGCAGCGACTCGAAGCCCGTGGGCCGCAGGTCCAGGCGATCCGAAGGGGTGGGGGGGACCGCGATTTTGGGCGCGCAAGCGGCAAGCGTCAGCAGGCCCGCGAGAAGGGCCGCCGCCCCAAGCCGCATGGGATCAGTCTTCCGTTTCGGGGCTGCGCGTGGCGACCAGAACCCAGTTCGGATCGCGAGAGCCGGTGTCGCGGGCGAAGGTCCACAGATCGGTGACCTCGGCCACCCGGACCGGGTCGCCATCGACCACCTTGCCGTCCTTGTCGCGCACCACGTTGACCTGCTCGGAGACCAGCTTGACCGTCACCCGCGCGGTGCGGCCTTCCATGGCCACCTCGTCCAGGTCGGCCGATTTGATCGAGACCAGCTCGGTCTCCAGCTTTTCGCCGGCCTGCTCGCGGGCGTCGATGGCCGCCTCGAAATTGGCCATCACGTCGTTGGCCAGCAGCGGCCGCAGGGTGGCGCGGTCGCCGGCCGCATAGGCCGCGACGATCATCTCGAAGGCGCCACGCGCGCCTTGCAGGAAGGACTCGGGCGAAAAGGACGCGTCCGCCATGCGGACCCGCGAAATGCCGGCCGCCAGCGGCGTGCCGGTATAGGCGTCGGTTGGCCCCTCGGCAACCGTGCGACGGCGATCGGGAAGCTCGACCACGTTGTCGGGCCGATCGACCGCCGGCCGGCCGAACCCGGCCTCGGGGCGCTGTCGCTCGGTGCCGGTGCGGCGGCCCAGCACGCTGCGCAGCCGCAGCACCAGGAAGGCCGCGATCATGGCGAAGAAGACGATGTCGATGAACTGAAAGCCGTCGCTCATGGTTCCCATGTCCAGGGCAGCGAATTCGTTCTGGAGTTCGTCCGCTCATCCGATAGGATGCCGGGCACCCAAACACCATCCAGAGATAAGCCCTCCACCCAGAAAGGGCAAGCATGGCCTGGAAAATCCTGCTTCCGGTGATCGCCGTCCCGTTGGTCGAGGTCGCCGTGTTCATCAAAGTGGCCGGCATGGTCGGCCTTGTCCAGACCCTGCTGCTGGCCGTGGTGGCCGGCATGGCCGGGTTGGCCCTGCTCAAGCATCAGGGGCTGGCCACCGCGCGCAAGGCGCAAGAATGCATGGAGCGTGGCGAGGTGCCGGTCGGCCCGGCCTTCGACGGCCTGTGCCTGGCGGCGGCCGGCCTGTTCCTGCTGATCCCCGGATTCGTGGGCGACGTCCTGGCGCTTGCCCTGCTGCTGCCGCCGGTGCGCGGCTGGCTGCGGCGCCTGCTCGGCTCGCGGCTGCGCGTCGAGGGTGGGCCGGTGGTGATCCAAACCGAATTCCGCGAGGTTCCCGAAGACGACGACGATCCCCGCCGTCTGCCCTGAACCCCACCCGAGGCCGGGTTGTGCCGCCCGGCGTTCCATGCTAGCTGAGACGGCCAAGCGCTTGGCCAAGGAGGAAAAGGATGACCGACGAGAAAGAGCAGCCCCAGGGCGGCCCCGGCTTCGCCATCGCCGGACAGTACGTCAAGGACCTGTCTTTCGAGGTCCCCAACGCGCCCAAGATCTTCGCCGATCTGGCGCGGGGCCAACCCGACATCCCGATCAACATCGACATCCGCGCCGAGCGGGTGCAGGACAAGCTCTACGAGGTGGTGATCCATCTGCGCATCGACAGCAGCATCGAAGGCAAGCAGGTGTTCATCGTCGAGCTGGTCTATGCCGGCCTGTTCCAGATCGACGTGCCGAACGAGCATCTGCAGCCGATGCTGCTGATCGAATGCCCGCGCATGCTGTTCCCGTTCGCGCGCAACATCATCGCCGACGTGACGCGCGAGGGCGGGTTCCCGCCGCTGATGCTGCAGCCGGTGGATTTCGTCGCGCTCTACCGTCAGCGGATGGCCGAGAAGGCCAACGAGGCGGGCGTCGGCGAGACGACCGGCACCGCCTGAACGGACCACGCCGGGGGAGCGGAGACGCCCCCCGGCCGAGTCCTTCGTTCACCGATCGATCAATGCACGCTCAGGGGCTCGAGATCGTGCTGGCGGATCGCGGCGAAGGCGGTCTCGCGGTCGGGCGCCAAGCCCATCTGGCTGCCGTCGGCGGCGTGGATCGCCCAGCCGATCCGCTCGTCCTCGAGCGGGACGCGCTTGACGAAGGCCACGTCCTGCATGCCCCACAGCGCCAAATCCTGCAACGACATGTGGCGTGGAACCGCGACCACGCGCCGATCGTTTTCCTGGTTCATGACTTGCCTCCCGCCTCGGACGAAACGTCGATGGCGCCGCCTTTCGACGCCGCGCCCCGCGCGATCGCGATGGTCCGCACGCGGGGCTCGGGCGTGGGCCGCGCCAACTCGATGTGCAGCAGCCCGTTGTCCAGCGAAGCGCCCCGCACCTCGATGCCTTCGGCCAGCACGAAGCTGCGCTGGAACTGGCGCGCCGCGATGCCGCGATGCAAAAACACCCGGCCGGCCTCGTCGTCGGCCTGGCGACCGCGGATGGTCAACTGGTTGCCTTCGATCGCCACGCTCAGATCGTCCATGCCGAAGCCGGCGACCGCCAGCGTGATGCGCAGCCCCTCCTCGCCGACCTGTTCGATGTTGTAGGGCGGATAGCCCTCGGCGGAGGTCTTTGAAATCCGATCCAGCGCGCGCTCGAAATGATCGAAGCCGAGCAGGAGCGGAGAATTGAAAACCGATACGCGGGTCATGATCGTACTCCTCATTCGAGCGAGTCCGGCTTGGGCCCTTTCGGCGCCCGGAACCGGCGGCCCCGCTGGGCGCCGCCACGTGCCTATTTTGGGTCGGGACGCGCCGCCGTCAAGGATTCTTGCCGATAGCTAAAAATTATGGCGTATGTCGCCTATCGACGGCGCCTTCGCGGGATGGTAAGGTGCCGCCTTCTGGTGGGGGCCCGGCTTTGGACCAAAGGCCGACCCGCGTTCAACTGTATGGGGCGGGGAGCGGGCATGGCCCTGATCGCGTGGGATGACGCTTGGCTGGTTGGCCATGGCACGATCGACTACGACCACCAGATGCTGGTCAACATCACCAACCAGATCTACGAGATCCGGCACGATCCCACGATCAAGAACGCGCAGGTTTTCCAAACCTTGCAGCAGCTCGTGTCCTATGTCGAACGGCATTTCGCGCGCGAAGAGGCGATTTTCGAGAAGACCGACTATCCCGACGCCGCCGCGCACAAGCAGATGCACCGCGAACTCGAACGCGTGGTCCGCGAAATCGTCGATTTGTGGCGTCGCGAGCCCGACCTCCTGAATTTCGACGAGGTCATCGAGTTCCTGCGCCGCTGGCTGATCGAGCACATCCTCAAGCACGATCACAAATATAAGCCTTTTCTTTAACAGGCTGCGGAAATACTCCATTTTTCATCGTCATTCCCGCGAAGGCGGGAATCCATTGTGCCGCCGCATCACACCCAGCATGGAGCATCCTCTCCACTCGTCATGGCCGGACTTGATCCGGAGCCTTGGAAACGATGGCATGGGCGGTGACACGTGGATGCCCGTGTCAAGCACGGGCATGACGGCTAGTGAGGCGAGTCGGGGCTCTTCGCTCGGCGGCCACGCGATGTGTGCATCCCCGGCGCGTTCCGCGCCCTTGGCCGCCATCCGGCCATGGTTCGCGGGTATGACTTGATGGCGAGCCCCAGGTGTTCTAGAACGCCTCCGGTTTTCCACTCCTCATAGCAAGCTGCGGCATGAACATCGATTTGGCGCGCACATTTCTCGAAATCGTCGAGACCGGCAACTTCAACAAGGCGGCCGAGCGCCTGAACGTCACCCAATCGACCGTCAGCATGCGGGTCAAGGCGCTCGAGGACGAGTTGGGCCGGCCGCTGTTCCGGCGCAGCAAGGCGGGCACCGAGCTGACCGCCGCCGGCACCCAGTTCCGCCGCTACGCCTCGTCGCTGGTGCGCGTCTGGCAGCAGGCCCGTCAGGAACTGGCCCTGCCGGAAGGCTTCAGCACGGTCATCACGGTGGGCGGGCAGGTCTCGTTGTGGGACCGGCTGCTGCTGAAATGGCTGCCCTGGATGCGCAAGGAAATGCCCGACGTGGCGATTCGCGCCGAGGTGGGCCAGCCCGACAGCCTGATGCGCCAGCTCGCCGAGGGGCTGATCGATGTCGGCGTGATGTATTCGCCGCAAAGCCGCCCCGGCCTGGTGGTCGAGAAGCTGTTCGAGGAACGGCTGGTGATGGTCTCCAGCCGCCCCCGCTCGATCGGCGACTGGGACCGCGACTATGTGTTCGTCGACTGGGGGCCGGAATTCCGCATCCTCCACGGCCAAGCCTATCCCGGCATCCCGACGCCCGCCGTGTCGGTCGGGCTGGGCGTTCTGGGCCTTCAGCACATCCTGGCCAATGGCGGCTCGGGCTATTTCCCGGTGCGGCTGGTGCGCGACCACTTGGCGGCCGGCCAGCTTCACGCGGTCGGCGAGGCCACCGATTTCCGCCGCCCCGCCTTCCTGGTCCATCCGGTCTCGGAAGAGCAGTCGGAATGGCTGCGCACCGCGTTGCAGGGCTTGCGCTACGTCGCTTCGCTGGAGTCCGAGGATTAGGAGGCGCAAGAAAGGGTTAAAAGATAACCACCAAGACACCAAGGCCACCAAGGCGCACCAAGAAAATCGCCTAGGTGAACCTTGGTGCTCTTCGTGTCTTGGTGGCTAATCTGTTTTTTGGTTGACCGTCAGGGTTCCCGGCTCTTGCCGGCGGCTTCCAGGGCGGCCAGGTAGGTGTTCCACAGGCTGTCCTGGTTTTCGCCCAGATGGCGCAGCCAAGTCCAACTGAACAGACCGCTGTCGTGCAGATCGTCGAAGGTTAGGCGCACCGCGTAGTTGCCCACCGGCTCGATCTTCATGATCCCGACATGGCGGCGCCCGGCGACCAGGGTCTTTTCGTCCGGCCCGTGCCCCTGCACCTCGGCCGAGGGGCTTTCGACGCGCAGCAATTCGGCCGGCAGGGAAAACGCCTTGCCGTCCTCGAAGGTGACGTGGAGCACCTTTTCCGCCTTGTTGTAGCGGATCTCTTCGCAACGCGTCTCGCTCATGACCGGGTTTCCGTCTCGTCCAGGGGGCGGGCCTCGTCGGCCAGCATGATGGGGATGCCGTCCCGGATGGGGAAGGCCAGCCCGGCCTTGTCGCTGACCAACTCCTGGCGCTCGCGGTCGTAGCGCAACGGCCCCTTGGTCAACGGGCAGACGAGGATTTCCAAAAGCTTGGGGTCCAGCGCGGGGGTCATCTTCACCTCATTGACGGGTCGAGCCGCCGCCTTGCAGCACGGCCATTTCCAGCAGCGCGGTCATCATGTCGCAACGCGCGGTCACCGTCGAGGCTTCGAGCAGCGCCTGCTTCTCGCGCGGGTCGAAGGGACACAGCATGGCCAGCGCGGTGATCAGCGCCTCGTCGGGGGCGGCGTCGACCGCGTCCCAATCGAGTTGCAGGCCCTCCAGCTTGAAATAGGGCTTCAGCGCGGCCAGCAGCCGGGCGCGATCGACCACCGCGGGCTCGCCCTCGTCGAGGTCGGCGCGGAACGGGTCGTAATCGACCACCAGCCGGCGATAGCCGCGCAACGGCTCGACCTCCTGCAAGACGCGGAAGCGGCACAGGCCGGTCAGGGTGATCAGCAGGCGGCCGTCGTCGGTTTCGGCGAACGAGGTGATGCGCCCGGTGCAGCCCATGCGGTACAGGGCGGGCGGCTCGTCCTCGTCGCCGTCGCCCTCGGCGTCGGGGTCGACGGGCTGAATCATGCCGAACATGCGGCCCTCGCCCAGCGCGTCGGCCACCAGGTTGAGATAGCGCGGCTCGAAGACGTTGAGCGGCAACCGACCGCGCGGCAACAGCAACACGCCCGCCAGGGGAAACACCGGAAGGGTGCGGGGCAGATCGCCGAATCGCGGGTGGGAAGACACCCCGCTCATGTCAACTGAACAGCAGCGCGGACAGGCGGCGGCGCGCGGTCACCGTCAGGGGATCGGTATGGCCGAACGCCTCGAACAGCTTGACCAGTTGCTTGCGGCCGGCATCCTCGTTCCAGGCGCGGTCGCGGCGCACGATCTCCAGCAACTCGTCGACGGCGGCCTCGCGCTCGCCCGCGCCGAAATAGGCCATCGCCAAGTCCAGGCGGGCCTGGTGGTCGTTGGGATCGTTGGCCAGGCGGCGGCGCAGGTCGGTCGCGGCGCCGGCCTTGGTGGCGGCCTCCTCGGCCAGGGCCAGGGCGCCGCGGATTTGCGCGATCTCGGGCGCCTTGGCCAACTCGGGGGACAGGCCGGCCAGCATGGCCTTGGCGCCCTCCAGATCGCCGGCCACCATCATGCAGCGCAGCAGACCGGCCGCGGCGACGGCGTTGCCCGGCTCCTCGGCCAGGATTTCGCGATAGATGGTCGATGCGGTGGCGACGTCGCCCTCGGCCAGGATCTCGTTGGCCTGGGCCAGGACCTCCTCGATGGTCGGCTCGTCGCCGCCGGGCGCCGCGCCGCCGGCCAGCACCCGCTGAATGAAGGCCTTCAGCTGGCTTTCGGGCAGCGCGCCCACGAATCCGTCGACCGGGCGGCCATCCTTGAAGGCATAGACGGCGGGAATCGACTGGATGCGCATCTGCGCGGCCAGTTGCTGGTTCTCGTCCACATTGATCTTGACCATGCGGACCGCGCCGCGCGCCGCCAGCACCAGCTTTTCCAGCGCCGGGCCAAGCTGCTTGCACGGCCCGCACCACGGCGCCCAGAAATCCACGATCACCGGCACCTTGCGCGACGCCTCGATGACGTCGACCATGAAGGCGGCGGTGCCGCTTTCCTTCACCAGATCGGCGGTGGCGGTGGTCTGGTTCCGCTTATTGAACAGGATGTCCATCGAGTTAATTCCCCGGCCAGTCGGCAACCCGCCAATAGATGGACCGGCGATGCCCGGCTGGCAAGTCCTTACGAAGCCGAGAGTTGCCCAGCGGGTGAATGGTGGCTACCATTCGACCGTGGGGAGGACGACGGAGCGGGGCGGGCGAAATGCTTGAGGTCACCGGCGAGGACACGGGTATTCGTGGCGATCAAGAGGGCATCGTCTCGAAACGCATGCAGGATCACCTGTGGATCACCGCGGACGGCACCATGCACCTGCTGGCCAATGTCGGCGAACGCAAGGAGGGTGGGCTTTACGTCTACTCGCTGGGCCACGACGGCGTGTGGACGCCGACCCTGCATCTGCCCGACAGCTACCGTTACAGCAATGGCGACGCGGTGGGCGGCCCCCAATCGGTCGACATCGCCTACGGCAGCACGGCCGAGGACATCTTGTGGGTCCATGCCGAATGGTCGTCCGAGCCGGCCACCTGGACCATCACCGGCCACAGCGCGGTCTGGCGGCATTCCACGCGGCGCGGCATCGATCCCACCTTGGCGGTGACCGCCGATGGTGATTTCCTCGTGTCGTTCACGCAGACCCGGGGACACGCGTCGTCGATCGAGGTCCGCGGCTCCTACGACCACGGCGCCAGCTTTGTCGACCTGCGGGCCGATTTCGCGCCCCGGGCGGAGACCCTCGAGCGAGCCGCCAGCGTGGTGGCGGTGGGCGACGGGGCGGGGGTGGTCTACACCGATGACGGCCGGCTTGGCTGGGCTTGGCTCGAGGACGGCGAATGGCGCCGCGAGCGTCTGCTCACTCGGTCGGAGGGCCAGAACGACCCGCGCGGCACCCATTTCAGCGTCGCCAGCACGGGGGATGGCGCGATTCACGTCGCCACCAACGATGGCGACCATGGTCTGGTCTATCTCTACCGCGATCCGGGCACCGAGCGGTGGAGCCAGCAGAGCTTCGCCGTGGAGGGCGCCACCTACATGCAGGTCAGCGTCTCGGCCGAGGGCGACGTCTACCTGCTGTGCGACCAGGCGCGCAGCATTCTGGTGTTGGCGGGCGAAGGCGGCGACGCGCCCTTCGAGCAGATCGCCGCGCTGCCACCGTCGGACAAGGCGCGCGGCAACCCGCGGATGGAATCGCCCGCCACGTTCTCGGGCGACGTGCTGCCGGTTCTGCGACAAAGCGGCAATGCCGGCGATACCCTCCAGCGGCTCGACTACTACGCCGTTCCGCTGGGGACGTGGGGTTAGGTCACTTTAGCAGGAGGCTCAGGAACTCGGCGTCGCTCCAGTCGCGGTCATTGTCCGCCTGGCGGGCCACCACCAGCCGGCGGCTGGGAATCATGTACAGGCGCTGATTGCCGGCGCCCGCCGCCATGAACAGGTCGCGCGGCCCATCGGCCCAGATATAGGCTTGGTCGGTGCGGCCGTTGGCCGTGCCGCCGCCGGTGCGGATGGCGCGCGGATCGAAGCCCGGCGCCGAATTCAGCCAGAAGGTCAATCCGTAGGACGGATTCGCGGTGCTGCCGCGCAGGCACTCGGAAAGCAGCGGGCCGGGCACCACGCTGGCGCCGTTCCAGTTTCCCGCCAGCAGCACGAACTGGCCGAACTTCAGCCATTCACGGGTGGTCAGGGCGGCGCCGCTGGCCATGATCGGGTGGTTGCCTCCGTCGCGCCGCCACATCGCCACGTTCATGCCGATGCGCGACAGGACCCGGCGTTCCAGAAATGCGAGCGGGTCTTCGCCCAGCCGCCGATCAAGCAACGCGCCGAACGCGCTCAGATGGCTGGGTCCATAGGTATAGGCGGCGCCCGGCTCGTGTTCGGCGGGCAGGTCCAGCACCGCCTGGAACTTGTCGCCGTCGCCGCCCTGCAATTCCCGCACCCCGCTGGCCAAGCCGCTGGTGAAGGACAGAAGCTGGCGCACCGTGATGCGCGACTTGCGCGGATCGGATTTCCATTCGGTCAGGGTGTCGGCCGCGAACTCGTCCCATGTCAGCTTGCCGTCGGCGACCGCCGCGGCCGCCGCGACGCACCAGAAGCTTTTGCTGCCGCTGGCCAGCAGGCGCGCCTGCGAGACGGCTTCGGGACTGCTATAATCCTCGTACAGCAGCCCTCCGTCGCGCATCACCGCGACGGCGTGGCCGCCATGGTCGCTGGAATACCGGGCGGCGGCGCGAAACGACGCCAACTCGGCGGCGGTAAGCTGGCCGAGCGGCAGTTCGGTGATGGTCGATTCGATGGGCGGCCGCGGCCCCCTGTCCTGGCGCGCCCAGCCCTCGCCGGCCGGCAATCCACCTACCAGGGCCGCCGCCACCAGGGCTCCCGCCATCATCCGAATCGTCATTGAAGCCCCCGTTGCGCGCCGATTGGCCAAGGATAGGAGCGGCCTCCGGGGCTGTCAACGCGTCCCCCGGACGGAACCCGACGACGCCCCGCAAAAACCGCTTGCCAAGCCACTGCCAATCCGATTATATCCGGGCTCCCGGCCAAGCCGCCGGGACGCCAGAGCGGGCGTAGCTCAGGGGTAGAGCACAACCTTGCCAAGGTTGGGGTCGAGGGTTCGAATCCCTTCGCCCGCTCCAAACTTCTCAAGCGAATCAAGGGCCGGGCGGCAACGCGCCGGCCCTTCGCGCGTCTGGGCCTTCGAAAGGGCTATCCCCAACTCCGGCAAGCCACCATAAGATGGACGACAACCATCATTTGGGTGCGACCCCATGCCGCGATTCGACCGACGCCGTTTCCTCGCCCTGACCGCCGCCGTCTCGGCCGGCGCGATGCGGCCGCGCTCCACGCGCGCCGTCCAGCCGTTGCGGATCGGCTGCCTGTTCAATCTGACGGGACCGTTGAAGGCGGTGGACGAGCCGGCTTGGGAAGGGGCGAAGACGGCGGCCGGATCGCTTGGCGGGGCGGTCGAACTGGTGGTGCGCGACGGGCGTTCGGACCCGGCGGTGATCGCCGCCGAGGCGGGGCGCCGATCCCTCGGTGGTCGCGGCGATCGGGTTTTGCGACAACGACGCGGTGGCGGCGGCGATGCCGGCGCTGGCGCGCCATCGGCTCTCGCCCGGCAACACGGTCATCCCCCGGCCAGCGCCTTCGCCGCGGTGGGCCACGACGCCGTGCGGCTGGTGGTCGCCGCCGCCGCGCTGG
>JADGAL010000054.1 GCA_015232025.1 Alphaproteobacteria bacterium | reverse complement strand
GCTTGCGGCGCGTCGCGGTGGTCGATTTCGACGTCCATCACGGCAACGGCACGCAGCATATCCTGGGCGAGGACCCGGACTTCTTCTACGCGTCCAGCCATCAATGGCCCTGCTATCCCGGCACCGGCGCGCCCAGCGAGACCGGCGTGGCCAACAACGTGTTGAACGTCGGATTGGCGCCCGGATCGGGCGGCGACGATTTCCGCACCGCCTATGCCGAATTGATCCTGCCCCGCTTGCGCGACTTCAAGCCCGACATGATCCTGATTTCGGCCGGCTTCGACGCGCATGCCGCCGACCCGCTGGCCCATCTGCGCCTGACCACCGCCGATTACGGCTGGGTTACCGCCGAATTGCTGAAGGTCGCCGGGGACTGCTGCGATCATCGGGTGGTCTCGGTGCTGGAGGGCGGTTACGACCTGGACGCGCTGGCCGCCAGCGTCGCCCTGCACGTCCGCACCCTGATGGGGATATGACGATGACCGAGATCCCCGCCGACATCGCCGCCATGAACTTCGAGGACGCGCTCGCCGAGCTTGAGCGAATCGTCCGCCAACTCGAAGAGGGCAAGGGCCGCCTCGACGAGTCGATCGGCGCCTATGAACGCGGCGCCCTGCTGCGGCGCCATTGCGAGGCGAAGCTGCGCGAGGCCCAGGCCAAGGTCGAACGCATCCTGGTCGGCGCCAACGGCGCGATCACCACCGAGCCGGCCGACATCGGATGAGGCAAGACATGGAACCCGCCCTCAAACAAGCGCTGAGCGAAGCCGCGGACGCGGTGAACGATCAACTCGACCAGTTGCTGCCGCCCGGCGAGGGCGGCGCCGAGGCGCGACTGCACGAGGCCATGCGCTACGCCAGCCTGGATGGCGGCAAGCGGCTGCGGCCCTTCCTGCTGCTTTCCGCCGCCGAACTGTTCCGGGTCTCGCGCTCGTCGGCCTTGCGCGCCGCGGCGGCGATCGAGATGGTCCATTGCTACTCGCTGGTTCACGACGACCTGCCTTGCATGGACGACGACGATCTGCGGCGCGGGCGGCCGACCTGCCATCGCAAATTCGACGAGGCGACGGCGCTGCTGGCCGGCGACGCGCTGCTGACCCGCGCCTTCGACGTGCTGGCCCATCCCGACACCCACGCCGACCCGGCGGTCCGTTGCGAGCTGGTGCGCGAATTGGCCGGCGCGGCCGGCTTCCATGGCATGGTCGCCGGGCAGATGCTGGATTTGATGGCCGGCGACACGCCGATGGACATGGCCGCCGTAACCCGTCTGCAGCAATTGAAGACCGGCCGGCTGATCGCCTTTTCCTGCGAGGCCGGGGCCATCCTCGGCAAGGCGCCGCACCAACTCCGCCATTGCCTGCGCGCCTACGCCCACGATCTGGGACTGGCCTTCCAGATCACCGACGACCTGCTCGACGTCGAAGGCAGCGCCGAGGAGGTCGGCAAGGCGGTGGGCAAGGACGAGGCGGCCGGCAAGGTCACCTTCGTCTCGCTGCTGGGGCCGGAGCGCGCCCGCGCCCAGGCCGAGATGCTGGCCGATCAGGCGGCGCGCCACCTCGACCCCTTCGAGGAGCGCGCCGAACCGTTGCGCGCGGTGGCCCGCTTCGTGGTCACGCGTCGCAATTGATATCGGCGAGCGATCGCCGATAAAGCCGCCATTGCGGCGGCGGCCAAGGGCGCCGGGGCGCCCGCCCGGCGAGGGACTATGAGGCGAGTCGATTTATCGGCTCGCCGGTATGAACCGGAAAGGGATGATCCTTTGAGTGAACAGGGCAAGACGCCGCTCCTCGACTCCGTCGAGAGCCCCGCCGACATCCGCGGGTTCGATACCGAGGAACTGCGCCAATTGGCCGACGAGGTGCGTCGCGAGATGATCGACGTCGTCTCGCTGACCGGCGGCCATCTTGGCGCCGGGCTGGGCGTCATCGAACTGACGGTCGCCCTGCACCACGTCTTCGAGACGCCAAACGACCGCCTGATCTGGGACGTCGGCCACCAGTGCTATCCGCACAAGATCCTGACCGGCCGGCGTGACCGCATGCGCAGCTTGCGCCAGGGCGACGGCCTGTCCGGCTTCACCCGCCGCGCCGAAAGCGAATACGACCCGTTCGGCGCCGGCCACAGCTCGACCAGCATCTCGGCCGGGCTGGGCATGGCGGTGGCGCGCGACATGCAGGGGGCCTCGAACCATGTCGTGGCGGTGATCGGCGACGGCGCGATGAGCGCCGGCATGGCCTATGAGGCGCTGAACAACGCCGGCTCGATGGATTCGCGGCTGATCGTGGTGCTGAACGACAACGACATGTCGATCGCCCCGCCGGTCGGCGCGATGAGCGCCTATCTGTCGCGCCTGTTGTCGTCGCGGCCCTATCGCTCGCTGCGCCATCTCGCCAAGGACTTGGCCGCGATGTTCCCCGGCCCGCTGGAGCGCGCCGCGCGCCGCGCCGAGGAATATGCGCGCGGCATGGTCTCGGGCGGCGGCACGCTGTTCGAGGAGATGGGCTTCTATTATGTCGGGCCGATCGACGGGCACAATCTCGACCACCTGCTGCCGGTGCTGCGCAATGTGCGCAACGCCAACGAGCCCAAGCCGATCCTCGTCCATGTGGTGACCCAGAAGGGCCGCGGCTATCCGCCGGCCGAGGCCGCCGCCGACAAATATCACGGCGTCGGCCGCTTCGACGTGGTGACCGGCGCGCTGGCCAAGCCCAAGGCGCACGCGCCCAGCTACACCTCGGTGTTCGCGAACGCCCTGATCGCCGAGGCCGAGCGCGACCCGGCGATCGTGGCGATCACCGCCGCCATGCCGGCCGGCACCGGCCTCGACAAATTCGAGCAGCGCTTCCCGACCCGCTTCTTCGATGTCGGCATCGCCGAGCAGCACGCGGTGACCTTCGCCGCCGGCCTGGCCTGCGACGGCCTGAAGCCGTTCACCGCGATCTATTCGACCTTCCTGCAACGCGGCTACGACCAGTTGGTCCACGACGTCGCCTTGCAGAACCTGCCGGTGCGCTTCGCCATCGACCGCGCCGGGCTGGTGGGCGCCGACGGCGCCACCCATGCCGGCAGTTTCGATTTGGCCTTCCTGGGCTGCATCCCCAACATGGTGCTGATGGCCCCGGCCGACGAAGTCGAGCTGATGCACGCCGTCGCCACCGCCGCCGCCTGGGACCAAGGCCCCTCGGCCTTCCGCTATCCGCGCGGCGAGGGCGTCGGCCTGCCCCTGCCCGAGCGCGGCCAAGCGCTTGAGATCGGCCAAGGCCGGGTGCTGCGCGAAGGCGCCACGGTCGCCCTGCTCAGCCTGGGCACCCGCCTCGCCGAATGCCTGAAGGCCGCCGAGGACCTCGCGGCGCGCGGCATCTCGGCCACCGTCGCCGACGCCCGCTTCGCCAAGCCGCTCGACCAAGCGCTGCTGCGCCGTCTGGCCACCGAACACGAGGTGCTGATCACCGTCGAGGAAGGCTCGATCGGTGGCTTCGGCTCTCACGTCCTGCATTTCCTGGCGACCGAAGGCCTGCTCGACCGCGGCCTGAAGGTGCGCCCGCTGGTCCTGCCCGACATCTTCATCGAGCACGACGCCCCCGCCCGCCAGTATGAGCAGGCCGGCCTCGACGCCAAGGCGATCGTCGGCACCGTGCTGACCGCGCTGGGCAAGACGGCGGTACCGGCGCGGGCGTGATTGCCGGCATGGACTACCAGGATCTCTGCCGCGCCGCCCTCGATCGGTTCGGCGCCCGCTGCTTCGACAATCTCGCGATCGATCGCGAGGGCCGCATCGACCGCGAGCAAGCCCGGCTGATCGCCAGGACCTTGCGCCTACGCGGCGGTCGCGACGGATTCCTGCTCGGCCGCGAGATCGAGGCCATGATCCGCGATGGCGGCGAAGAGACCGTCGTCCAATGGATGGACGATACCGTCGTCCGCTTTTTCCCGGTGGTCGAAGACCCGGTGTTCGGCTTCCGCCTTCACGACGCCGACCTCGCGGTCAACAAGGTGATGGCGGGCGCCAGCCGGTCGGAGGCGCGTGACGCCGTCGACTTGGCGCGGCTGCATCGCGATTACTTGCCGCTCGGCCATCTCGTCTGGGCGGCGGCGGGCAAGACGGTCCTGTCGCCCGACGCCCTCGCCGAACACATCGTCCGCAACGCCATGTGCCAGAACGGTCAAGCCTTCGCGGCGGTTCGCACGAGCCAACCCTTCGATCCGCGCGAGGTGGTCGAAACGCTGCTCAAGGCGCGAGACGAGGCGCTGGCTCTGGCCGGCCGGCTGCCCACTCGGACCTACGGCTGCCTGTTCCTGGATCGGCGGGGCGAACCGGTCGCCGCGTCGGCCGAGATGATCGAGGCCGGCGCCGTCGTCCCGCATGCCCCGCGACCATACGGGGCTTGGCCGGTGTTTTCGATATCGCCGCATTGATCCGACGGTTCCGGTGTTCTCACGCGAGCGCGCTCGCGGCAAGCAACCAACCCTTCATCTCGGCCGGCGTGAATATGGGAACCCGAAACGTCTCTGCCAGGGCAAGTAGGTCGCTGTCGCCGGTGACCAGGGCGTCGGCGCCGCCAGCGAGCGCAAGTTCCAAGAACGGCTGGTCGAAGGCGTCGCGGCAGTTGGGCACGACAGGAGGCGGAACAGGGACCACCACCGTTTCGCACCACGGTAGATAATCCGCCAGAAGATCCTCGCGGGCGTTGGCGTCGAGGGCGAATTTTGGATAGCTGAGGACGCGCAGAAGTTCAGAGGCGGTGTTCCTGCTGACGAGCGGGATGATAGCCTCGGCCTGCCACGCCTCGCGCAGCCAGATCGTGGACCCGCCGCGAAACAGCAGGGCGGAAACCAGAACATTGGTGTCGAGCACCAAGCGACGCGGATTCATTCCGACCGGCGCGCCCAGGCCAAGGCGTCGGCGACATCGGCCTCGGACAGTTGAAGCTCCTCAAGCTTGATTCGCACGGCGTCGGCGCGACCAATTCGCACCGGCGTGAGGACAATGCGCCCGTTTTCCTCGCTCACATCAAAATATTCCGCCCCTTTTACGGCTGCGACTACCGCTTTGGGAAGGGTGAGTTGGTTCTTGGATGTCATCTTGGCTAGCATGGCGCGAACCCGAAGTAAGGATGTAAGGAAGAAAGAAAAATATTCTCTTTGCGACCCATGTGCAAGAGGGAATTCACCCTACTCCCACCCCACCTGCGCGCAAAGCATGTAACCGGCGCCGTAGATGGTTTTCAGAATCCGCGGATCGTGCGGGTCCTCGCCCAGGCGTTTGCGCAGGCGCGACATGCGGACGTCGATCGAGCGGTCGAAGGGGCCGGGATCGGCGGCGTCGCCCTTGAGGTCGAGCAGGAAGGCCCGCGACAGGATGCGGTTGGGGCGGCGCAGCAGGGCTTTCAGCAGATCGGATTCGGCGGTGCCCAGCACCACGGCGGCGCCGTCGGGAGTGATCAGCGTCTGTGATTCGGTCTCGAACGACCAGCCGGCGAAACGCGCGGTGCCTTTGCCGGCGGGAAGGGACTCGGCGGCGCGCTCGAAGCGGCGCAGCACGCTGCGCACGCGGGCCACCAGTTCGCGGGGCTCGAAGGGTTTGACGACGTAATCGTCGGCGCCGAATTCCAGGCCCAGCACGCGGTCGCTGGTGTGGCCGCGGCCCGTCAGGATGATGACCGGGAAACCACCCGCCTCTTGCAGGTCGCGCACCACCTGCAAGCCGTCGCGGTCGGGCAGGCCGAGATCGACCACCACCAGGGCCGGGCGGGCTTGGCGCAGCCGGCCCATCAGGTCGCGGGCCAGGACGAAATGCTCGGTGCGATAGCCATAGCCCTCAAGCGTCGAGCAGATCAGCCGCCCGACGTCGCGGTCGTCCTCGACCACGAAGATCAGCGGGCCGGTCATCGGTCGACCATCGCGCCGAGCGCCTCGGCGTCGAAGGGCTTGCGCAGCAGCGGAAACCCGCCTCCGCCCTCGCGCTCGTCGGACCAGCCGCTGATCAGCGTCACGGCGAGGTCGGGACGCAGTTCGCGGGCGCGGCGGGCCAGCGTCACCCCGTCGATTCCACCCGGCATCAGCACGTCGCTGACCAGCACCTCGACCTCCTCGACGGCGGCGAGCAGGGCCAACGCCTCGTGGCCGTCACCCGCCTCGAGCACCTTGTGGCCAAGATCGGTGAGTTGGCGGCGGATCACCGCGCGCACGTCGCGCTCGTCCTCGACCAGCAGCACCAGGCGGCTGCGCGCCTTGGGCGGGCGGGCGGGAGGGGCCGGGTCGGCGCCATCTCGCGGGGGCGGCGCGGCGGGCAACAGGATGGTGACCCGCGTCCCCTGCCCCGGCGCGCTGTCCAGGCGGATGAAACCGCCCGACTGTTTGACGAAGCCATAGACCATCGACAGGCCCAGGCCGCTGCCGGCGCCCACCTCCTTGGTGGTGAAGAAGGGCTCGAAGGCGCGGGACACGGTGGCGGCGTCCATGCCGCAGCCATCGTCCTCGACGACGATTTGCACATAGTCGCCGGCCGGCACGGCGACGTCGAATCCCCACGGCTCGTCCAGCCGCGCCGCCGCCGTGGCGATCGACAGCCGTCCGCCGCCCGGCATGGCGTCGCGGGCGTTGAGCGCCAGATTGAGCAAGGCGTTTTCAAGCTGGCTCTGATCGACCAGGGCGAACAGCGGCTCGCCCCGCGCCGACAGCACGATCTCGACCTGGGCCTTCAGCGAGCGGCGCAGCATCCGCACCATGCCGGCCACCAGCCCGTCGACCTCGACGGTGACCGGCTCCAGCGATTGGCGTCGCGAAAAGGCGAGCAGCCGCCGGGTCAATTCGGCGCCGCGCCGCGCCGCGCCCAGGGCCGGTTCCAGCATGTCGGACAAGGCCGCCGAACCGGGCCGCTCGGCCATCGCCGACAGATTGCCGATGATGATGGTCAGCAGGTTGTTGAAATCATGCGCCAGCCCGCCGGTCAGTTGCCCCACCGCCTCCATCTGCTGCGCCTTGATCAGGGCCGCCTGGGCCTTCTTCTGCTCGGTGATGTCGAAGGACAAGACGAACAGGCCCACGACCTCGTCGCCCTCGCCGATTTCGGGCACCACCGTGCTGCGGGCATGCACGGTCAAGCCGGTGGGCAGCGGGTTTTCGTATTCGTAGGAGACCCGGTCGCCGGTCAGGGCGCGGCGCAGATGCGGGCCGATCTCGTCCCACAGGCGGGTGCCCAGCACCTCGGCCACCCGCTTGCCGATGATGCCGGTCTTGGAATAGCCGAACCACTCGGCGTAGCCCTTGTTGGCGAATTGATAGCATAGGTCGCGGTCGACATAGGCGATCAGCGCCGGAACCGCGTCGGTGATCAGGCGCAGCCGCGATTCCAGGCCGATCTTCTCTTCGTGGATTTGGCGCTCGTGCTGGCGTTGCTCGGTCACGTCGGTGTAGACGGCGACGAAGCCTCCGCCCGGCACCGGGTCGCCGCGCACCTGGATGATGCGGCCGTTGGGGCGCAGGCGCTCGAAGAAATGGGGCTGGAAGGACTGCGCCTGGCGCACCCGCTCGGCGGTCATTTCGTCGGGGTCGCCGGGGCCGTACTCGCCGCGCTCGGCGTTGTAGCGCATGAAGGCCGAGAAATGGGTGCCCGGTTTGGCCAGATCCGGCGGGAACTCCAACAGCTCGATCAGCTTGCGGTTGCAGGCGACCAGCCGCAACCGGCGATCGAAGATCGTGATCCCCTGATTGATGTGATCGAGGCCCGCCAGCACCAGCCCCTGCCGGGTGGCGGGCGCCTCGGCGGCCCGCATGGCGTCGGTCCTCCCCGCTGCCCATTCCGGCAAGTATAGGGCCGCCGACGCGCGCCGCATAGCGTAGGAAAGCGGCGGTTACGATTCGTTACATTTCGAAAACACTCTGGCCATGGTCGTTCCGTAAAGATCATGGAAAGCAAGAATTTGGTTGGGAGGCAAGTCGTGACCACCGAGTCCCCCTATGACCTTTGTCTCGACAAGAACGAGGCGAACTTCGCTCCCTTGTCTCCGTTGAGCCTGCTGCGACGCGCCGCCCGCGTCTACCCCGATTACACGTCGGTGATTTACGAAGGCGTCTCCTACACCTGGGCCGAAACCTACGCCCGCTGCCGCCGTCTGGCCTCGGCCCTGGCGCGGCGCGGCATCGGCCACAAGGACACGGTGGGGATCATCGCCACCAACATCCCCGCGATCTATGAAAGCCATTTCGGCGTGCCGATGATCGGCGCGGTGCTCAACACCATCAACACCCGCCTCGACCCCGAGGCGATCGCCTTCATCCTGGATCATGGCGAGGCCAAGGTTCTGATGGTCGCCGCCGAATTGTCGGACGTGGTGGCCAAGGCCCTGACCATGACCAGCCGGCCCAAACCGTTGGTGATCGGCATCGACGACAATAGCGGCGGCACGTTGCTGGGCGAGATCGACTACGAGTCCTTCCTGGCCGGCGGCGATCCCGATTTCGCGTGGAGCCTGCCCAAGGATGAATGGGACGCCATCGCGCTCAGCTACACCTCGGGCACCACCGGCAACCCCAAGGGCGTGGTCACCCATCACCGCGGCGCCTATCTCAACGCCATCGGCAACGTGGTCGGCTGGACCATGCCGGCGCATCCGGTCTATCTGTGGACCCTGCCGATGTTCCACTGCAACGGCTGGTGCTTCCCCTGGACGCTGGCGGCCGTGGCCGGCACCTCGGTGTGCCTGCGCCGGGTCAGCGCCAAGAACATCTTCGACGCCATCGCCGACCAGCGCGTCGACCATTTCTGCGCCGCGCCCACCGTGCTGGGCTTCGTCATCAACGCCCGCCCCGACGAGCGCCGCGCCTTCGACCATCAGGTCAAGGTGATGACCGCCGGCGCCGCACCCCCCGCCCCCGTGCTGGCGGCGATGAGCGCCGAAGGCTTCAAGATGGCCCATGTCTACGGCCTGACCGAGGTCTACGGCCCGGCCGCCGTGTGCGCCTGGAAGCGCGAATGGGACGACTTGCCGCAGGACGAGCAGGCCCGCCTGATGGCCCGCCAGGGCGTGCCCTACCAAGTGCAGGAAGACGTCACCGTGATGGACCCGGTGACAATGATTCCGGTGCCGGCCGACGGCCAGACCATGGGCGAGGTGTTCTTCCGCGGCAACATCACCATGAAGGGCTACTTCAAGAACCCCGCCGCCACCGAGGAATGCTTCGCGGGCGGATGGTTCCACACCGGCGATCTGGGGGTGCTGCACCCCGACGGCTACATCCAGCTCAAGGATCGGTCGAAGGACATCATCATCTCGGGCGGCGAGAACATCTCGTCGATCGAGGTGGAAGACATCCTGTATCGCCATCCGGCGATCCTGGAAGTCGCGGTGGTCGCCCGCCCCGACGAGAAATGGGGCGAGACGCCCTGCGCCTTCGTCACCCTGAAAGCCGGCTTCGACGATCTGACCGGCGAGGATTTGATGGCCTGGGCCAGGGACAACATGGCGCGCTTCAAGGTGCCGCGCACGGTGGTGTTCGGGCCGCTGCCCAAGACCTCGACCGGCAAGATCCAGAAATTCCACCTGCGCGCCCGCGCCCGGGAGCTTTGACGGATGGACGACGACATCATCCTCGAAACCAGCGGGCTGACCAAGGAGTTCAAGGGCTTCTTCGCGGTCCACTCGGTCGCCTTGAGGGTACGGCGGGGCGACATCCACGCCCTGATCGGCCCCAACGGCGCCGGCAAGACCACCTGCTTCAACTTGCTGACCAAGTTCCTGGCGCCGACCGAAGGGACCATCCACTACAAGGGCCGCGACATCACCCGCGCCAATCCGGCCGACATCGCCCGCATGGGTCTGGTGCGCTCGTTCCAGATTTCGGCGGTGTTTCCCAATCTGACCGCGCTGGAGAATGTGCGCGTCGCCCTTCAGCGCAAGCTGGGCAATTCGTTCCAGTTCTGGCGCTCCGAGCGCAGCCTGCTCGGCCTGCACGAGCGCGCCGAGGAATTGCTGGACTCGGTCGGGCTGGCCGATTTCCGCGACGTTCCGGCCGGCGAGCTGGCCTATGGCCGCAAGCGGGCGCTGGAGATCGCCACGACGTTGGCGCTCGATCCCGAGATGCTGCTGCTCGACGAGCCGATGGCCGGCATGGCGCATGGCGATGTCGACCGGGTCGCCCAGTTGATCCGCCGCGTCTCGGCCAATCGCACCATCCTGATGGTCGAGCACAACCTTTCAGTGGTCGCCGACCTGTCCGACCGCATCACCGTGCTGCAACGCGGCGAGGTGCTGGCCGAGGGAACCTACGCCGAGATCTCGTCCAATCCCGAGGTCATCGAAGCCTATATGGGGTCCGGCCATGACTGACGCGCTGCTGGAAGTGCGCGGCCTCGAGGCGTGGTACGGCGAGTCCCACATCCTGCACGGCATGGATTTCGACGTCCGCCGCGGCGAGGTGGTCACCCTGCTGGGCCGCAACGGCGCCGGCAAGACCACCACCATGAAATCGGTGATGGGCGTGGTCCGCCAGCGGCGCGGCGCCATCCGCTTCAACGGCGCCGAGACGATCGGCCTGTCCTCGAACCGCATCGCGCGGATGGGCATCGCCTGGTGCCCCGAGGAACGCGGCATCTTCGCCAGCCTGAACGTGCGCGAAAACCTGGAACTGCCGCCGGTGGTGCGCAAGGGCGGCATGACCACCGCCCAGGTGCTGGACCTCTTCCCCCGCCTGGCCGAGCGCGCCACCAGCCAAGGAACCAAGCTGTCGGGCGGCGAGCAGCAGATGCTGGCGATCGCCCGCATCCTGCGCACCGGCGCCGAACTGCTGCTGCTCGACGAACCGACCGAGGGCTTGGCCCCGGTCATCGTGCGGCAAATCGGCGCGATCATCCGCGATTTGCAGGCCAAGGGCTTCACCATCCTGCTGGTCGAGCAGAACTTCCGCTTCGCCGCCACGGTGGCGACCCGCCACTACGTCGTCGAACACGGCCGGGTGATCGACTGCCTGGCGCGCGAGGATTTGGAGGCCGGGGGCGAGAAGCTGAAAAGTTACCTGGGCGTCTAAAAAGATTAACCACCTGGTTGACCGTAACGGAGGGAACAACAAATGAACTTCAAGCAGGCTTTGCTTGGCGCCGCGTGCGCCATGATGATGGCGGGCGCCGCGCAGGCGCAGATTTCGGACAACAAGGTCAAGATCGGCGTGCTGACCGATCTGTCGGGCACCTATTCCGACCTGTCCGGCCAGGGCAGCGTGGTCGCCGCCGAGATGGCGGTCGCCGATTTCGGCGGCAAGGTGAAGGGCGCGGCGGTCGAGGTCGTTTCGGCCGACCACCAGAACAAGGCCGACATCTCCTCGGCCATCGCCCGCAAATGGTACGACAGCGAGGGCGTCGACGTGATCACCGATCTGGTGACCTCGGCGGTGGCGCTGGCGGTGCGCGAAGTGGCGCGCGAGCGCAAGAAGATCGACATCGTGTCGGGCGCCGCCTCGACCGCGCTGACCGGCAAGGCCTGCTCGGAGACCGGCTTCCACTGGGCTTACGACACCTATGCGATGGCGGTCGGCACCGGCAAGGCCGTCGTCAAGCAGGGTGGCGATTCCTGGTTCTTCCTGACCGCCGATTACGCCTTCGGCCACGCGCTGGAAGGCGACACGGCGGCGGTGGTCAAGGAGAACGGCGGCAAGGTGGTCGGCCAGGTGCGCCATCCCTTCCCCAACGCGGACTTCTCGTCGTTCCTGCTTCAGGCGCAGGCGTCGAAGGCCAAGATCATCGGCCTCGCCAATGCCGGCCAGGACACCATCAACGCCATCAAGCAGGCCAAGGAATTCGGCATCACCGACAGCGGCCAAAGCCTGGCCAGCTTGTTGATCTTCATCACCGACATTCACTCGCTGGGCCTGGACACCGCCAAGGACCTGCTGATGACCACCGGCTTCTACTGGGACGCCGATGACGAAAGCCGCGCCTTCGCCAAGCGCTTCAAGGAAAAGACCGGCAAGATGCCGACCATGATCCATGCCGGCGTCTACTCGTCGGTCATGCAGTACCTGAAGGCGATCGACGCGGCCGGAACCGACGAGGGCGTCGCCGTCTCGGCCAAGCTGCGCGAAATGCCCGTCAAGGACTTCTTCGCCAAGGACGGCAAGGTGCGCGCCGACGGCCGCATGGTCCACGACATGTACCTGGCCCAGGTGAAGAAGCCGGCCGAGTCCAAGCAGCCCTGGGACTACCTCAAGGTGGTCCGCACCATTCCGGGCGACGAGGCCTACCGCCCGTTGGAAAAGGGCGATTGCCCGCTGGTCAAGAAGTGAGAGTCCAGCCGGGGAGGTGATCGCGCCTCCCCGGCAAATGGAGAAACACCAAGGACGAAGGACACCAAGTTCGTCTCGATCCCGGTGCCTTGGTGAAACTTGGTGTCCTTGGTGTCCTTGGTGGTGAACCTTCTTTCACACCGCCGCCGGAGCGCAAGCATGTTCGAACTGATCGGAATCCCGCCGCAGGCCCTGTTCGGGCAGCTTCTCCTGGGGCTCATCAACGGCGCCTTCTACGCCCTGCTGAGCCTGGGGCTGGCGCTGATCTTCGGCCTTCTCAACATCATCAATTTCAGCCACGGCGCCCAATACATGATGGGCGCCTTCGTGGCCTGGCTGCTGCTGCGCTATGCCGAGCTGCCCTATTGGGGGGCGCTGATCCTGGCGCCGCTGGTGGTGGGCGCCCTTGGCGTGGTGATCGAGCGGCTGATGCTGCGCAGGCTTTACGAGCTCGACCATCTTTACGGACTGCTGCTGACCTTCGGGCTGGCGCTGGTGATCGAGGGCGGCTTCCGCCACATCTACGGCATCTCGGGCCAGCCCTACGCCATTCCGCCCAGCCTGCAAGGCGGGACCAATCTGGGCTTCATGTTCCTGCCCACCTACCGCGCCTGGGTGGTGGTCGCCTCGCTGGCGCTGTGCCTGGGCACCTGGGCGGTGATCGAGAAGACCCGGCTGGGCGCCTATCTGCGCGCCGCCACCGAGAACCCCACCCTGGTGCGCGCCTTCGGCATCAACGTTCCGGTGATGATCACCCTGACCTATGGCGGCGGCGTCGCGCTGGCCGGACTGGCCGGGGTGATGGCGGCGCCGATCTATTCGGTCAATCCGGTGATGGGCTCGAACCTGATCATCATCGTGTTCGCCGTGGTGGTGATCGGCGGCATGGGCTCGATCCTCGGCTCGGTGATCACCGGCTATGGGCTGGGGCTGGTCGAGGGCCTGACCAAGGTGTTCTGGCCCGAGGCGTCCTCCACCGTGATCTTCGTCATCATGGCCGTGGTCCTGCTGATCAAGCCGGCCGGCCTGTTCGGGAGGGCCTGACCAATGAACGGCCGCATCATCGCCGCAGCCGCGTTGGCCATCGGCATCCTCGCCCCCTTCACGGGCATCTACACCGTGTTTCTGATGAAGGCGCTGTGCTTCGCGCTGTTCGCCTGCGCCTTCAATCTGTTGCTGGGCTTCGCCGGGCTGTTGTCGTTCGGCCATGCCGCCTTCTTCGGCCTCGCGGCCTACGTCACCGCGCATGGCGTCAAGGAGTGGGGCTTGACGCCGGAACTGGGCATCCTGGCCGGCACCGCCGTGGCCGCCGTGCTCGGCCTGGGCTTCGGCGGTCTGGCGATCCGCCGCCAAGGCATCTACTTCGCGATGATCACCCTGGCCTTGTCGCAGATGGTCTATTTCTTCTGCCTGCAAGCGCCCTTCACCCATGGCGAGGACGGCATCCAGGCGGTGCCGCGCGGATATTTGTTCGGCTTCATCGACCTGATGCAACCGATGAACATGTACTACACGGTGCTGGCGATCTTCGTGTTCGGCTTCGCGGTGATCCACCGCGCCGTGCATTCGCCGTTCGGGCAGGTGCTGAAGGCGATCCGCGACAACGAGCAGCGCGCCATCTCGCTGGGCTACCGCACCGAGCGCTACAAGCTGGCCGCCTTCGTGCTGTCGGCCGCTCTGGCCGGCATGGCGGGTTCGACCAAGGCGCTGGTCTTCCAACTGGCCAGCCTGACCGACGCCCACTGGCACGCCTCGGGCGAGGTGGTGCTGATGACCCTGCTGGGCGGCATGGGCACCATCGCCGGCCCCGCCGTCGGCGCCTTCCTGGTGGTGGCGATCCAGAACTATCTGGCCGAAAGCGGCGCCTGGGTGACCATCATCCAGGGGGTGATCTTCATCATCGTGGTGCTGTCCTTCCGCCGCGGCATCCTGGGCGAGGTGGTCGGCTTCGTCGCGAAACGCAAAGCCACGCCGGCCGCCAAGCCCCTTGAACCCCGCCCAGCTTCGGCTATAACGGGTGAATGAACGATGATTTTCAAACTTTGCTACAGAGCGCCCAGCGGCAGCTGAACGAGGGCGCGGCCGAGGCCGCCGAAACCGCCCGCCAACTGGCCGAGCGCTTCCCGCAGGCGCCCGAAACCTGGCTGGTGCTGGGCGTCCTGGCCCGCCGCGAGGGGCGCCTGTCCGAGGCCGAGCGGGGCTTTCAAAAACTTGCCGATCTGGCGCCCGGCCATCCCGAGCCGTGGCGCCAGATCGGCTTGACCCGCCAAGCCGCCCTCGACCGCGAGGGCGCCGAGCGGGCCTTCCGCCAAGCCTTGGCCGCCTCGCCCAGCGATCCCGGCCTGCTTTGCCATCTGGGCCAAGTGCTGCGCGAGACCGGCCGCCTTTCCGAGGCCGAGGATTGCTACCGCCAAGCCGAGATTCCGCCCGGCTGGATGGGTTTGGCCGAATGCCTGATCGAGCGCGGCCGTCCCGATCTGATCGCCGAGCCCTGCGAACGCGCCCTGGCCGCCGAGCCCACCTCGGCCCAAGCCGCCCTGCGGCTGGCCCAGATTCGGCTGATGGCGGGCCGCTTCGCCGAGGCCGAGGCCATCGCCGCCAC